>JBBTDR010000036.1:0-3088 GCA_038042665.1 Nitrospinota bacterium | reverse complement strand
TGCCGACCAGCCTTTCACCCTTCTCGCCCTTCGTGAAATCCAGGGCGGTGTCATCCGTGAGGCGGACCACCCGGCATTGGTGCTCGCCTTCCAGGAGGCGGATGTAGAGGGCATCCGCTTCCTTGTCGTAGGTGAGCTTCACCGCCTCTCCTCCTGAAAGTAGAACGTGAAGACCGTGATCACGACGAGCCGCTCCGCCTCCTCGGCCACAACAGGCGCCACTTGCTGAACGCCATAATTCCGGCCGTCCCACTCCCTCTTATACTCCAAATTTAACCGGAACAGGTAAAGCCCCCTCTGGGCCTGCTCCCGCTGGCCAATCCGTATGGCCTGGAGAACATCTTCCTCCCGCGTGCCCCGCTCGCGCATCCTCTGGCGGGCATGAAGGGTGAAAACAACAGGTTTCGCGGACGCTTCTTCCATTACCCCCCCACCTCGTTCTCTCCATCCGCCGTCCGCCCCATCAGGAAAAGCAGCCCCCCTCACGAGGGCAGGAGGTGGGCGTTGGTTTCGCGCAGCTTCTCGGACATCTGCAGGGCGACGCCCCGCAGCACCTTGTAGGCGAGGGCGGGCGTCTTCTCGCTCATCACGGCCGCGGGGATGGTGAAGGCCCGCACCGCCGCGGCCGCCGCGGCGGAGGCGGTGCGGGGGAGGCTCTCGAGCAGGGACATCTCCCCGAAGATGCGGCCCGGGCCCAGGCGGGCCAGCTCGCGGTCCCGGAGGGTGATGACCACCTCCCCCGAGATCACCAGGTAGAAGTCCTGCGCGCTCTCCCCCTGGTGGAAGATGGCCTGCCCCTTCTCGTAGGCCACCTGCTTGCACAGGCGGAGGAAGGCGGCCATCTCCTTCTCGGTCATGGCGGAGAAGAAGGCGTAGTTCGCCTGGAGCTTGCGGATGATGTGGCGCTGGGCGTCGGTCAGCTCGATGGGGTGGGCGCCGCCCTGTTCGGAGATGCTCATGATCGACCCCCCGCTTTCCAGGGATTCTACCACCCCTGGGCCGGCGCTTCCAGCCCCCGGTCCACCGCCCGCGCCATCAGGAAGAGAAGGTCGGAGAGCCGGTTGAGGTAGACGAGGAGGTCCGGGTTCTCGACGAAACCCTCGTCCCGGAGCCTCACCGCCCAGCGCTCGGCCCGGCGGAGGATGGTGAGGCCCAGGTCCAGGGCGGCGCCCCCCGCGGACTCCCCCGAGATGGTCCAGTCGGTCAGCTTGATGAGTCCCTCGTAGCGGGCGATCTCGGCCTCCGCCCAGGCCACGAGCCCGGGGCCCACCCGCTCCTTCAGGCCCGGGGCCTTGCCCCGCAGGGTGGCGAGCTCGCTGCTGGCGGTGAAGAGGTCCTTCTGGATCTTGAGGATCTCGGGCTTCAGCCACCCAGGCGCCAGCGCCCGGGCGAGCCCCAGCGCGGCCTGGGCCTCGTAGACAACGCCGTAGGCCTCCACCTGGGGGTGGTATTTCGGCACGCGGTCGGCGAACCAGAGGTCGGTGTTTCCATCATCGCCGCGCTTGGTGACGAGGGACATGGGCCGGCTCCTCCTTCAGCGATCCGCCGGGCGCCTACAGCCGCCGGATGATGTCGGCGGTGGCCTCCTTGGTGGTGGCCTTGCCGCCCAGGTCGCGGGTGCGCCCGCCCTTGGCGAGGTGGCCGCGCACCGCGCGCTCGACGCGCCCGGCCGCCCGGGCCTCGCCGAGGTAGTCCAGCATCATCCCCGCCGAGAGGATGGCCGCCACGGGGTTGGCGATGCCCTTGCCCATGATGTCCGGGGCGGAGCCGTGGACGGGCTCGAACATGGCCGGGGCGGTGCGGGCGGGGTTGAGATTCGCGCTGGCGGCGACCCCCAGCCCGCCCACGATGCCCGCGCCCAGGTCGGTGAGGATGTCGGCGAAGAGGTTGGTGGAGACCACCACGTCGAAGCGGTTGGGCCTCCGCACGAACTCGAGGGCGGCGGCGTCCACGAGGTACTTGGCGGTCTTCACTTTCTGGTAGCGCGGGCGGGAGGCCACCTCGCGGAACACCTCGTCCCAGAGCACGAGGGTGTGGCCCTGGGCATTGGACTTGGTGACGTTGGTGACGTGCTTGCGGCGCTTGAGGGCGGCCTCGAAGGCAGCGGCGATGATGCGCTCGCAGCCCCGCCGGGTGAAGAGGGCCACCTGGGCGGCCACCTCGGCGGGGAAGCCCTGGTAGTGGCGGCCGCCGATGGGACTGTACTCGCCCTCGGTGTTCTCGCGGAAGAAGAGCATGTCGATGTCGCCCGGCCCGTAGCCCTTGAGGGGGGACTCGAGGCCCTCGTAGAGGACGATGGGGCGCACGTTCACGTAGAGGTCGAAGCCCCGGCGGATGGGGAGGAGGAGCTGGTTGAGGGTGATGTGGTCGGGGATGTCGGGCCGGCCCACCGCCCCGAGGAGGATGGCGTCGAAGCGGCGCAGGCGGCCGAGGTAGTCCTCCGGGCACATCCGGCCCGTCGCGTGGTAGTAGTCGCTCCCCCAGGGGAAGGAGGCGAAGGAGAAGGAGAGCCCCTTCTGCGCGCGGGCGAGGGCGCGCAGGACGCGCACGGCCTCGCCCACGACTTCGGTGCCGATGCCGTCTCCGGGTACCAGCGCGACGCGGTGCTTGGCCATGCTTTCCTCCTGGCTGGCCCGGCGGCGGGGCTCAGAAGCCCTGCGCCACCAGGTATTCCACCGGGTTGTAGTCGTCGGTCAGGATGGGGCCGTAGACGCCCGGCGCGGGGGGCGCCACCCGCGAGGCGGCGATGAAGCGCAGGGCCGGGTCGGCCTCGAGCTTGCCGAGCAGGGAGTGGAAGCGGCCCTCCTCCCGGTCGCGGAAGGCGAAGAAGAGGACGTTCTGCGCCACCTCGGGCGCGGCCGGGTCGGTGCTGAACACCCAGATGTCCGGGAAGACCGAGGCCAGGGTGCGGTGGACCGAGGCGTAGAGCATCCCGCCCGGCCCCGACCGGGTGGCGATGATGTTCATGAGGAAGGCCCCGCCCGGGGCGAGCCGCTCCCGCACCTCCCGGAAGAACTCCTGGGTGACCAGGTGGGCCGGGACGTTCCGCAGCCCCTCGTAGTCTACAAACAGGTCGACGTCCTCGTCG
>JBBTDR010000035.1:0-2719 GCA_038042665.1 Nitrospinota bacterium | reverse complement strand
GCCGCATGAGAGGGAATACCATCAACTTCGTGTCCAACAATCCAGGGGCGCTACAAACCCCTGCAATTCCACCATCTCGGCGGGAACCCGCCCGCGCAACTGGGAGATGGAAAAATGATACAGGCGCCTGAGGAGGGGGACCTTGTGTAGCCCGAGCCTCGCCGCGGCCCGCGCCATATCGAGGTAGGCGGCGATGAGCGTTTTCTTCATGGCGATGTCCATCGCGGCACGCCCGTCACGGCCGGGTCACGGCGGCAAGGGCCCAATGAAATCTCACTTCCCCGCCATCCATTTCAGCAGCCTTCTCTCCAGCCGCGTGCCGTAAATCCGGTCCCGGGCCCAGGCGCGGACCCTCCCGTATCCGATACCCCGCAAGGCGTCCCCCGCCCAAGCCGGCCTCGCCGGGGTCCTCTCCCCCTTCAAGGCGCGGAGCGCGATCTCCTCCCAGTCCCGCGCGGCCGCCCCGTAGTCGGCGAACCGCAGCGCCCAGGCCGGGCAGGCCTCCTCCATCCGCTTCCGCAGCGGCCGATCCCGGAGGAGCCGGACGATCGCCTCCGCCAACAGCGAGGGGTCCGCCTTCCGCACCAAGAGGCCCGTCACCCCGTGGGAGACGACCTCCGGGAGGGATCCCCTCGAGGCCCCGACCACGGGAGTCCCCGCGGCCTGGGCCTCGACCGCGCTCCGGCAGAACAGCTCGGCCGCGCCGCGCCAATTGCAGTTCACGACGGCCACGGCGGAGGCCTTCATCGCGCCGTAGACCATCGAAAGCGACGGAAGCGCTCCTAAAAGATGGATGCCGGCCCGGTCCAGGCTCCCCGGCGGGTCCGCGAAGAAATCCGGGAACTCCGCCTCCAGCTCCTGGTCGAGGATGCCGGTCCGCCCCACCTCGGCGCGGGGGTCGTGCAGCCGGGCGGAGCCGGTGATCCGGAGCCTCGCCTCCGGCGCGAGCTCGCGGACGCGCCGCCACGCGCGCAGGAGATTGTGGAGGCCCTTGGTCCGCCTGGGGATGGAGCAGAAGAGGACGCTGTTCTCCTCCTTGGCTTCCCGCGGCGCCCCGGCGACGAGGTCGAGGTCCGTCCCCAGGTAGGACATCTCGACGTTCCGGAACGCCGGGTAGATCCGGTAGAACTCCCGGTGGTGCTCGCTGATGCAGACGATCTTGGCCGGGCACCCCTCTTGGGTCCGCCTCAGCCAGACCGGGCGGATCGGATTGGCCGGCCAGAGAAGAACCGCGAAGCGCTGGCGGTGGGAATGAACCTGCTGCCAGTCCGCCTCGCCGGGAGGATTGCTCATCACCAGGATCGCCCGGTTCCCTCCCGGCCCCTCGCCCGGTTCCGCCCGCAGCCACTCCATGCCGGAGACGGCCCGCACGCCGCGCAGGCTCCCCTCCCGCACGCATCCGGCCAGGAGCACGTCATGCCCCCGGTCCGCCAGCCAGAAAGCGAGCCTCAGCCGCCCCACGGAGCCCGCAAAACCGTGCGAGCCGTCCCACAGGCTCTCCAACGTGAGAGGCCCCTGAACCTCGTGGTGCCAGAAGATGAATTTCATCGGCTTTCTTTCTCTCTCCCGGAGGCGTCCGGGAGGCTGGGGTTCCCGCCGCCGCGTCACCGGGACATGAGGGCTTTCGAGGCCTCGGTCACCCTGCACCCGGCCATGGCGGTTCCTTTCACATGAAAAATTCCCCCGCCGATCCTCCGGCTCGCCTCCCTCACCGCCCGCGTGACCCCCGACCACCATTGGGAATGGCGGTAATCGTGCCACAGTATGACGCCTCCCGGCCTGACCATCCGGAACGCGTTCCGCGTGTCCGCCGCCACGCATTCGTACTCGTGCGAAGCGTCGACGAGGCAGAAATCAATGCCGCCGTACCAGGAGGAAAAATCGAAATGCAGGCTGTCCCCCGCCAATTGCTTGATCTTCGCGGCCTCCGGGCTGCCGTGAAAGCGCTCTCCCACCGTGTGGGCGACGCTCTCCTGGGGCAGATCCAAGGTGAACACCTCCGCCCCCTCGTCCACGTTCATGGCGATGAGCCGGGTGGTCCAGCCGACGAACGTCCCGATCTCGAAGATCCGCTTCGCCTTCACTTCCCTGATCGTGCAAAGCAGGACGGACAGCTCGCGCAGGCTGCCCATCACCCCGGAGGGGTCGTCAATGAAATTGCCCCGGATGGATATGTCGGGAGGGGAAGAGGCCGGGGCGCCCAGGAACTCCGGAAAGCTCTTGGTGCCGAGGACGGGGTCCGCCCCCCAGAGCGCCGCCTCGTCGAGGATGTTCTGATGAAACCGGAGCGTCCTCCTCGGCGAAAGGAGAGTCCCCAGGGTCGTGTGGTACAAAATCCTCGGCAGCGCCGTGAGATAGGCCCCGCCGAACTCCCGGGCGATGAGCGCCAACCGGGGCAGCACGATTTGTCCTCGGTGTCTCATGATGCCAAACCGCCTTCCTGCGGGAGGGAGCGCGCCGGTCCGCGCGGGAGCCGCGGCGGGCCCTCCTAGCCGCGGAAATACGGCGCCAATTCGGCCAGGATCTGTTGCTCCGTCACCTGCTTCATGCATTTGACGCCGAAAGGGCAGTTCCCATACAAGGGCGTCCCATAGCAGGGCATGCAGGGGAGGCGCTCCCGCGTCTGGACGACGCGGCTTCGGCCGCCCCACGGGCGCGTGGCGGAAACCCGGGTGGGGCCCGCCACCGTGACGGTGGGGACGCCCTGCGCCGCCGCGGC
>JBBTDR010000034.1:0-1660 GCA_038042665.1 Nitrospinota bacterium | reverse complement strand
GGGGAACGGCTCTTGAATTTTTCCCTCCCCCCACCCCCTCCCGGAGGGAGGGGGAACGGCGGGGCGCTGTTGATACAAGGGCCGTTTCATCCCGTCTCGCTTGCGGCGATGTGTCGCCCTTCTTTCCCCGCCGGGCAGGAGCGCCTCCCGCCGCTTGGTTTCACCGCTTCATCGATCACAGCCCCCGGATGACGGGCTCCTCGGGAGGCTTCGGGGGGCCCTTGAAGCCGCAGCCCGCCGCCGCGAAGCCCAGCGCGCACGCCAGCAGCCAGGCCGCCGCCCGCCGGAGCCAGCGCCGCCTAGTCACGCAGGCGCCCCCGCTCGGCCCGGAGCTGGCGCCGCACGCTCGCCCGCGAGGCCCCGCCCTCGCTCCGCCGGGCGGCCACCGCGCGGCCGAGCGCCGTGGCCCTGAGGTCGGCGGGGCGGAGCCTCGGGTCGGCCTCCCTCAGGTCCCCCTCCCCCAGCCCCGAAAGCGGCACCCCCTGCGTCGAGGCCAGGCGCACCGCGCGCCCGGCGGCCGCGTGGGCCTCCCGGAAGGGGACGCCCCGGCGCACCATGGCGTCGGCGAGGTCGGTGGCCGTCATGTAGCCTCCCTCCGCCGCCTGGGCCATCCGCTCCGGGCGGGGGCGCATCGCTTCGACCAGCCCGGCCATCACTTCCAATGAGGCGCGCAGGGTGTCGGCGGCGTCGAAGAGGGGCTCCTTATCCTCCTGCATGTCCCGGTTATAGGTCAGCGGCAGGCCCTTGAGCAAGACGAGGAGGGCCACGAGGCCGCCCACCACCCGCCCGCTCTTGCCGCGCACGAGCTCGGCCGGGTCGGGGTTCTTCTTCTGGGGCATGAGGGAGCTGCCGGTCGAGAAGGCGTCGGGCAGCTCGACGAAGCCGAACTCGGCGCTCGCCCAGAGCACCACCTCCTCCCCCAGCCGGCTCAGGTGCACCATGGCGAGGGCGGCCGCGGCGGCGAACTCCACGGCGAAGTCGCGGTCGCTCACCGCGTCCATGCTGTTCTCGGCGATCCCGGCGAAGCCGAGCTTGCGGGCCACCATCCGCCGGTCGATGGGGTGGGAAGTGCCCGCGAGCGCCCCCGCGCCGAGCGGCAGGACGTTCACCCGCCGCCGCACCTCCGCGAGCCGCTCGGCGTCCCGGCGGAACATCTGGCCGTAGGCCAGCAGGTGGTGGGCGAAGGTGACGGGCTGGGCCCGCTGGAGGTGGGTGTAGCCCGGCATCACCCAGTCCACCCCCCGCTCGGCTTGCCGGAGGAGGGCCCCGCGCAGCCCCTTCAAGGCGGCCTGGATGCGGTCGATCTCCTCCCTGAGCCAGAGGCGCAGCGAGGTGGCCACCTGGTCGTTCCGGCTGCGGGCGGTGTGGAGCCTCCCCCCGGCGGGGCCGATGCGGCGGGTGAGGGCCGCCTCGATGTTCATGTGCACGTCCTCGAGGGCGGAGTCGAAGGGGAACCGCCCCCTCTCCACCTCGCGGAGGATGGCCTTGAGGCCCCCGGCGATCTTCTTCGCGTCCGCGCGCGGGATGATCCGCCGCGCCCCCAGCATCTCGGCGTGGGCGATGGAGCCCCGGATGTCCCAGGGGGCGAGGCGCTGATCGAAGGAGACGCTCTGGGTGAAGGCCTCGACGCGCGGGTCCGTGCGCCCGGAGAAGCGCCCGC
>JBBTDR010000033.1:0-5453 GCA_038042665.1 Nitrospinota bacterium | reverse complement strand
GCCTACGACGCGGACCGGGCGAGGCTCGAGGAGCTTGGCGGGCGGATGGGCTGCCGGGCGGCCGGCTCGGCCGAGGAGGCGGTGGCCGACCCCTCGGTGGGGGCGGTCGTGGCGGCCTCGCCCTCCTTCCTCCACGCGCCCACCGCCCTCCTGGCCGCCCGGGCGGGGAAGCACGTCCTCCTCGAGAAACCCCTCTCCACCGGCGCCCTCTCGGGCCAGGAGGCCATCGAGCGCTGCCGCGGGGCGGGGGTGGTCCTCTCCGTGGTCTCCCAGAAGCGCTTCGAGCCGGGCGCCCTCCAGCTCAAGGCGGCGCTCGGCGCGGGGCTCTTGGGGAGGATCTTCCTCGCCGAGGTGGCCATCCACTACTACCGCGACGAGAGCTACTTCACGCAAGCCCCCTGGCGGGCCTCCCGGGCGGAGTCGGGGGGCGGGGTGCTCATGAACCAGGGCATCCACTTCGCCGACCTCCTCCTGTGGTACCTGGGGCCGGCGGGCGAGGTGCGCAGCGCGGTGAGCACCGTGCGCGAGGGCTATGGGGAGGAGGACGTGGCGGCGGCCCTCCTCGAGATGGAGAGCGGAGCCCTGGCCACCCTCACGGCCTCGACGGTGGCCTACCCGGGTTTTCCCGAAACCCTCACCCTCTACGGCACCGAGGGGACCTGCACCCTGGCCGAGGGGAAGGGGGTCATCCGCTGGGAGCAGAAGGGGCGGGCCCCCCTGCCGGACCCGCCCGCCGGGGCGCCCGCGCCGGAGGGGCTCCCCGCCAAGCTGGGCTCGATGTACCGCAACCATGTGGACTTCCTGGCGGCCATCCGGGAGGGGCGGGAGACCCTCGCCCGCCCGGCCGAATCGCTCGCGGTGGTGGCCTTCATGGAAAAGCTGTATGTTGCCGCCCGCGCCAGGCAGATGTAGATAGGGTGAGGGCGGCGGGGCGCCCCGGGGAGAGAGTCAGGGCGCCCCTAAGCGCGATGCCAGGCCCGCCGCGGCGGCCCCCCGCGGCGCGCTGGGTGCGGACGTGATACATCCCGACACGGAACTGCGCTTCGTCAGCCCCGCGATTGGGTTCGGCGTCTTCGCCACCCGCCTGATCCCCAAGGGGACCATCACCTGGGGCCTTTGCCACCTGGACCACGTCCTGTCCCCCGCCCGGAGGCTTGAATTCCCGGCCGCCTACGCGGACATCATCCTGACCTACTCCTACATGACCACGCGGGGCGAGGCCATCCTCTGCTGGGACATCGGGCGCTACGTCAACCACTCCTGCGACCCGTCGAGCCTCAGCCTCAGCGAGGAGATGGAGATCGCCGTGCGCGACATCCTCCCCGGCGAGCAGCTCACCGACGACTACGGGATGCTGAACATCGTCGTCGCCCTCCAGTGCCGCTGCGGCGCCCCCAACTGCCGGGGCGGCGTCCGGGGAGACGACGTGCGGCGGATGGGGGCGGAGTGGGAGGCCCGCATCCGGGACGCGTTCGCCCATGCGCCCCGCGTCCCCCAGCCGCTCCTTCCGCTGCTGCGGCGCCCGGAGGCTCTCCGGGACTTGCTGGAGGGCCGCGCCGCCCTCCCCCGCCCGGCGTCCTTCTGCGCGTCCGCCACCGCTGCCGCGGGGATGGGCTCCGCCCCGGCCTGAGGCCGGGCGGGACCGGAGACGAGCACGGTGATCCACCCGGATACGGTGCTTCAGTTCATCAGCCCCGAGATCGGCTACGGGGTCTTCGCCACCCGCGAGATCCCGATGGGGACCGTCACCTGGGTGCACGACAGCCTGGACCAGATCCTCACCCCCGCGCAGGTCCAGCGGATGCCCGAGATCTACGCGGACCCGCTCACCCGGTACACCTACCGCACCCCGGAGGGGAACTACGTCCTCCTCTGGGACCTCGCGCGCTTCATGAACCACTCCTGCAGCCCCAACTGCATGGGCACCCACTACGGCTTCGAGATCGCGGTGAAGGACATCCCCTCCGGCGGGGAGCTGACGGTGGACTACGTCACCCTCTACATGACCCCCGAGGAGAGCTTCGACTGCTACTGCCGCTCCCCCGGGTGCCGGTGGCACATCACCGGGGACGACATGGAGGCCCTCGGGGACCAGTGGGCCGGCGTCACCGAAGCGGGGCTGCTGCGGATCTGGGAGGTCGAGCAGCCCCTCCTCCACCTCTTGAACGACGCCAGCCTCCAGCGGGCGTGCGAGGAGCACGGCGTGCCCTACCAGCTGCGCTTCCGGAAGCTCTTTTGAGGGGGGTGCCGGGGCGGGCTAGATATGAACCCGGATTTCCCAGGTGAACGGTCCATTTTTTGATGGTGTCCTAATTTGAAGTGGATTCGTCTTGTCATGCTGTAGGGGCGGTTTGCGAACCGCCTCTACCCTCAGGGCAGGCTCCGCGAAGGTGTCATGCTGAGCGAAGGGGCCCCCCAGCAACGGAGTTGCTTGGGGGCCCCGAAGCGAAGCATCTCGGTTTTTGGATCATCTAAGACCGACACCGAGATTCTTCGCTGCGCTCAGAATGACATCGAAATGTGGGCGAATTAGGGCACTACCCATTTTTCGCCATTTGGACTGATTACGGTTTGTGCTATATGGTGGCGTCTTCATGTTTTCGGGCGTGTTTTCACTCTGACGGCACGGCCGGTTTGATTTGGGAATAGGCTTTTCTTCGCAGGAGGCCCCGAGAGTGCCCCAAAGTTTTTTCAGAATGCGCACTTGGCTTTTTGTCGCCTTTATGGCGCTCTCGGCCATTCCCGTATTTATTCTTGCGGCGTGGGTCGAACAGTCTGCGGTAACGAAGGAAATGGAATCCGTCCGCGAGAAACATTTGGGCATCGCCAAAAATCTGAGCAGCGCGCTTTCCCGTTATGTGAAAGACGTTGAATCCGGCTTCAAATTGATTGCATACAACCTTTTTGAAAGAAAAGAAATCAACATATCGAGAGACTTTTTGGCCGGTCTGCACATTGCGGGGATCTTCATCGTAGATGCCGACAACCGCTTCGTCTCCGAATCGAAGCCAAATTCCAATAAGTTTTTCAGCGATATGCCGGCGGAGCTCCTTGTGACGCTCCGCAAGGCCGCGTCAGCCCAGGATGGCAAAGTGGCGTTTTCGGATATCGCCCGGTGCGGAGGCAAACCCGCATTCTTTCTCGGGCTGGCTTTGCCGCGGGGCAATTTGGCGGTCGGGGTGCTCTGGCCCAACTACATTATCGAAATGCAAAAAGCGATTTCGTTCGGGAAAGACGGTCATTCCATGATCGTGGATCGAAAAGGCAGGGTCGTGGCTCACCCAAACAAGGAGTGGCAAGAAGCCTCGCAGGACGCATCAAAAATATCCCCCGTACAAGCCATGATGCGGGGAGAGACAGGCGTCTCCATTTTTTACTCTCCACCGAAGCAGGCGGACATGATAGCCGGACATACGGTTGTGCCGGAGGTTGGCTGGGGGGTAATGGTGCCCCAGCCGATCGCCGAGTTGCACGCGCGCGCCCGTCAGGTCAAAGGCGTGGCATTGGGGATCACCTTCGCGGGAATGCTCATCGCTGGTTTGATTAGTTGGTGGCTTTCGAAGTTTTTGTCGAGCCCGATCGAATTGGTGCGGAACGCCGCCGCCAGGATAGCCGAGGGCCATCTGGATGCGCGAGTGGGCGCCCTGTCGGCGAAAGCGCCGGTCGAACTCCGCGATCTCACATGCGCGTTTAACCGCATGGGCGATCAGCTTGTGGCGGCCAACCGGGCGAAAGAAGCGTTTCTGGCTGTCATGAGCCATGAACTCCGCACCCCCTTGAACCACATGTTGGGTTTTTGTCAGGTGATTGAGAGGCGCGCGAAGGATGCGGAGATGTTGAAATATCTTTCGAGAATCATGGGATCCGGAAAATATCTGGGCGGGTTGATAGACGGCCTGCTTGACTTCAGCCGGATGAGAACCGGGAAGTTCGACCTCGCCCTCCAAGAATGTTCCATCAACGATTTGATTGCATCCTTGGTCGAAAGGCGTTTGCTCGAGCCGCCTGGGGGCATTTCGATCGAGCACGCATTCGACCCGGCCTGCGGCAGGGTTACTTGCGATCCCAGGTGCATTGGGCAGGTTTTCGACAACTTGGTCGACAACGCCATTAAGTTCTCTCCGGGTGGTGGGACCATCCGGCTTCGGACCCACGCGCGGCGGGGTGAAGTATGGATCAGCGTCCAGGACGAAGGGATCGGTATAGAGGAAGGGGACTTGGCGCTCATTTTTGAGCGTTTCCGCCAAGGCGAGAAGAACTACCTTACCCGCAAGTTTGGCGGAATGGGGATCGGGCTCAGCCTTGCCAAGGAGATCGTGGAGCGGCACGGCGGGCACATCTGGGTGGAGACCAAGTTGAACAAGGGCAGCACCTTTACTTTCGCTCTTCCTGAGAGGGGACCGGTGGCCACGGAGGATGAGCCCTCAGTGTCAGTGAAGAAGGAGATCCTGTAGATGGTCGGGATGGCTCCGAACCGGGACCCCTGGTCCGAGCGCAAGGTCCTCGTCGTGGATGACGATGAGGTTTTCCACGAGATTCTTGAGCTCGCACTAGAGAACACGGGGCAGATTATCTCAGCGCTCGATGGAGATGAAATCGTCGAGAAGGCCAAGAGCCTGCGGCCCGATTTCATCATAATGGACCTTCAGATGTCCGCGGTCCATGGTTTTGAGGCGATCCAGCTCCTCAAGGCGGACCCTGTGACACAGAACATCCCCGTCATCGTGGTGAGCGCCTATGTGAGGGAAGAGGACCGCAAGCATGCCTTCGAATCAGGCGCGGATGCTTTTATCCCCAAGCCCCTTCTCCTGCCTTCCCTCCGTGAGGAACTCCGGAAAATATTGGGCTAGGGGCCTGCCCCTATCCCCCCGTTTCTCCTCGCTCCTTTCTGATCTGAAGATCACCGTTTGGGGTACTCCCCGGCCGAGGGGAAGGAACCCCCATGAAGTCTCACCAGGTTGCTCACCGGCCGCTCGCGCGCCAGAGGGAATCCCCTTCCGGGCCTTGGCGCCCCTCTCCCTCTGGGAGAGGGGATGGGGGTGAGGGAGAAGCTGCCGGGCCGCCGCATTTTCCCTCACCCCAGCCCTCTCCGCCTCGACTGAGCTCGTCGCAGGCCGGAGGGAGAGGGAGAAGGGCCGGACCCGCCATGAACAACGTGTTAGGCTTCACGGCTAGAGGGCCTCCCGGATGGCGGCGAGGTGCTCGGGCGCCTCGATGGAGCTGGTGTCGATGCGGCCGATGTCCTCGCCGAGATAGACCTTCTTGATGGCGCCGCGGACGATCTTGGCCGAGCGCGTCTTGGGCAGCGCCCGGACGAACTTCACCTCGTCGGGCCGCAGGCTCTTCCCCAGGTAGGCGACCGTCTGGTCCTTGAGATCCTCCCGCAGGGCGTCGCTGGGGGAGGCCCCTTCCTTCAGCACCACGAAGCAGGCGAGGCACTCCCCCTTGATGGG
>JBBTDR010000032.1:0-1027 GCA_038042665.1 Nitrospinota bacterium | reverse complement strand
AGTCCATCGAGAAGAAGGGCTGGCTCGAGGACGAGGAGTTCCGCCAGATCGTCCAAGGCGTCCTCGGGCGCTAGCGGGGGCGAAGGGAGGAAAACTCCGCGGCCCATCCCCCCTCTCCCGGCCCGCCTGGGTACCCGGGCTTCCACGCGGCGGCCAACCCATCTAGACTCCCCGGGCCGGCCCCGGCTTTTTGCCCCGGGGAGACCTGCCGAGGAAATTCCATGGGCGCCGAGCGGCGGATGGACCGCAAGACCTTCTTCAAGGAGGGCCCCCTCCACCTCGTCCGCGCCTTCTTCAGCGGGGTGAACGAGGGGGAGCGGCGCGGGGGCTACCGCCCCCCGGCGCAGGACCTCCTCCTCCGCCCCCCCGGGGCGGCCAAGCCCGAGGCGCGCTTCCTCGAGCTGTGCCTGGGGAGCGCCGCCTGCGCCTACTCCTGCCCGGCCAGCGCCATCCGGATGGTCCCCCGCCCGGGCGACCCCGGCAAGATCGCCCCCCTCATCCGCCCGGCCGAGGCCGCCTGCGTCCTGTGCGAGGAGCTGGCCTGCATGAAGGCCTGCCCGACGGGGGCGCTCACTCTCGTCCCCCGCGATGCCATCCGCATCGGCCTGGCGGAGGTGGACGCCGGGGAGTGCCTCGCCTGGTCGGGCGCGAAGGAGGCCTGCGCGGCCTGCGCCGAGCGCTGCCCCATCGGAGTGGCCGCCATCGCCATCGAGGCGCGCGGGGGGGCGAAGGGCCCCGCCGTGCGGGAGGCCGGCTGCACGGGCTGCGGGGTGTGCGAGTACTACTGCCCCGTCTATCCCCCGGCCATCCGCGTCCGGGAGCTTGCCGAAGCCTGATGCCCCAGCCAGCGGAAGAGCGCCGGGCCCTCCTCCTCTGGGACGGGGAGTGCGGCTTCTGCCGCCGCTGCGTGGCCTGGGCCGAGGCGCGCGACCGCGCCGGGCGCATCCAGGCCCTCCCCTACCAGGAAGCGCCCTCCCCTCCCATGACGGACGCCCTCCGCGCCCGCTGCGAGCGGGCGGCCCACCTC
>JBBTDR010000031.1:0-1995 GCA_038042665.1 Nitrospinota bacterium | reverse complement strand
TCATGTTCGACACCATCTGGGACGCCTTCCGGGTGGACCTGAACGACTCCACGGCGAACCCCCAGGGGCTGCCCACGATCGTCATCGGGGCGAACGTCCTGGGCATCCGGTCACCCGGCACTTTGGACATCAGCGGGGCTGTGGTCTTCTCGCAGGACATCCGGGGGGCCTTCATCCCCTTCCCGCGGATGATCTGGCGCGGGGAGACGGGTTTCTAGCTTCACAGGCCCGGGCCGGGGCGAGGCCGGCCCGCAGCCGCCGAGGAGAAGATGGGCATTCGTCTGATCGCCGCCTGGCTGGGGTTGGTTCTCTCGCTTTCCGCCCTCCCGGGGCACGCGCTGGGGGGCTCCCTGGTCACCCTGGTCCCCGAGGGGACGCCCGGGGCCGTGCGGGAGAAGGATCCCTTCGCCGATTTGCCCTATCTGCGGGGGACCCTCCCGCCCAGGACCGTCGTGGCCCAGGCCCCGCAGGACCGGCGGACGGACCCGCCCACCGCTCCGGGGCGGAGCGAGACGCCCCCCTCGGCGGCGGGTTTCTCGCCCTCGAACTGGGGCTCGGTGGCCAAGTTCTTCGAGGAGCGCGTCCAGCTGGTGCGCTTCAACGTGGAGGGGCTGTTCAACATCTCCGAGTTCCAGACGGGCAGCAAGGCGGGCCCCCAGGAGGGCGGCCGGTTCTCGGGCGTCGCCGCCCCGGCCTTCCGCCTGACCGAGGATAGCGCCATCGTCCTCGTCTACAACGCCTCCTATACCCGGGACCTTCAGGTCTTCCGCGAGGATGAGGGCCCGCGCGCACGGAGCGAGGAGCAGCGCCACGAGCTCATCGCGCTCTACTCGAAGGACTACACCAAGCCCTTCGGCATCAACTTCATCAACCGCCTGACCCTCAGCCCATCGTTCTTCCAGACCTACGCGTTCACCCGCCAGACGGCGGCGGAGAAGTGGGGGAACGGCATTCCCTTCGGCGGCCTCCAGAAGTTCGAGGGCCTCTACGACTACTGGGACCGGGGGGCGGGCTTCGAAGTGAAACTCCTCCACGAGGGGCCGGAGGAGCGGAAGCACTCGCTGACGGCCTCGGGCCAGGCCTACCTCCGGCATTACCGCAACTTCGTCTCCCTGGCCCGGCAGCTGAACCCGGCCTCGGAGGAGCCGAAGTTCGAGAAAGACTACGTCGGCTACCTGACCCGCGTGGTGTACGAGTTCCAGGCCCCGGAGGGGCGCTCCTTCCGGGTGGGCTTCTCCGAGCTCTACCGCGTCTATACCGAGGACGTGGCCCGGATCAACCCCCTCCTGGAGCCCGGGGTGCCCGGCGAGAGGCGCAGGGACGTCACGGACACCCTAGACGCGCGGGTGACCTACGGCATCCCCTGGATGAAGGGCCTCATCGTGGGGCTGGGCGGCTCCTGGAGCAACAACTGGAGCAACTCGGGCTACAACGACACCCTCTCGCCCCTGCCGGCGGCGGGCGCCTTCAACGAGCACTACTACGACTACTGGAGCTTCCGGGTGGAGCCGGAGATCATCTACGCGCGGGAAGTGGACTTCCGGCTGCTCACGCTGCCGATCAAGGGCGTGCTGACGCTGTCCCTCAACTATTCCTATGACCGGCGGGCCTACCGCGACCGCAAGGCGAAGGACAAGGACGGCGGCTTCCGGGACGGCGGGGTCGGCGACAAGGACGAGAACGAGGTGGACGTGACCCACGCCATCGCGCCCCGCGTCACCTTCCAGTTCCACAAGAACTGGGCCCTGCTCTTCGAGGCGAAGCGGGCCATCACGCGCTCCAACTTCGAGGACGAGCGCGTCTACCGCTATAACTACGACATCAACAGCCTGGGCTTGGGGGTTCAGTACCGCTTCTAGCGGGAGGGAGCCTGCCCCGCCCGGCGGCGGAGGAGGCCCAGGAACTCCAGGCCCCGCCTCACCTCGTCGGCCCGGTCCGCGTCCTTGAGCTTCTCGAACAGCCCGAGCGCCTCGTGGTAGTGCTTCTCCGCCTCGT
>JBBTDR010000030.1:0-2205 GCA_038042665.1 Nitrospinota bacterium | reverse complement strand
TCATCAGGTTCGAGCCCGCCACCTCCCGGTAGAACTTGATGATGAGCCCGAGGGCGACGGTCCCGTCCAGGTGGGGGACGTTCCCCTCGATGGCGATGCGCAGCGTCCCCCCCTGCTTGGCGGCCTGGGCGCCGCCCGGCGCCCCGGGGAACCAGAGAGCCCCTGCCAGGAAAACCGCCACAAGAATTCGAATCATCGCCTTTCCCTCCTCTTCTAGGAACCAGAAGCCGCGCGGGCCCGCGCACGAGGTGGCGGGCCTTCCTGCCGCCGCGGCGCTGTTCAGCTTTCGGATGGCATGAACGCTGGAATTTTCGTTGCAGAGATAAATGGGGAGACAAGCCGCAATCGGACGAAGAAACGGGCCAGAATGATAAAGGGAGAGGCTACCAGAGAACCGCCCAGTCTGTCTTTGCCGGCCGCCTGGAGCCAGCCCCCCGGCGGACGCGCGTCGGCCCCCCCCCCTCCGCGCCCGGCGGAGGCACCCCCCCTTGCCCCCCCTTGTTTAAGGGGGGGATGGGGGGGTGGGGCTTCGGCGCCGTGGCCGGCTACTTGTCCAGCCAGACGTCCCGCAGGGTGAAGTTGATCTTGTTGAGGAAGGCGAAGCCTCTCACGTAGTCGCGGGCGGCCTGGATGAAAGGCGAGCCGCCGACCGAATAGTAGAGCCCATTCTCCATCATGTAGCGCTGGAGGCGGTGGCTGATCTCGACCTGCTTCTTGGGGTCGACCGTGGAGCGCCACTCCTCGAGCAATCCGTCCACCTTCGGGTCCTTCCAGTTGTAGTAGTCGAGGAAGGTCTTGGAGTAGAAGGTGTGGCTGGCCGAGTTGAGGTCGAAGGTGGGGAGGGTATCCTGGATGACCATGTCTATCGCCCGCTTGAGGACGAACTGGTTCACCCAGGTGGCCCGGTCCAGGAGCTGGATGTCCATCTGGATCCCCATCTGGCCGTAGGTGCTCTTCATCACCTGGGCGATGTCCGCGTAAGCGGGGTCGCTGTTCATGAGGGTTATGGCGAACTTCATGGGCTTCTGAGGCCCGAAGCCCGCCTCGGCAAGGAGCTGCTTCGTCTTCGCCGGGTCGAAGGGGCACTCGGCGGTGAGGTCGAGGGCGTCCCGGGAGCCGGGCCCCGAGAAGCTCGCCCAGGGGACGGTGAGGCCGCGCAGCGCCGTCTTCACGATGAGGGCGCGGTCGATCCCGTAGCAGCCCAGCGCCTTGCGCACCCGCACGTCCTGCATGGGCCCCCGCATGTTGTTGGGGATACCCATCGAGGTGGCCGTGGGTCCGGTGTAGACCTTGACGCCGGGGGTCTTCTCCAGGGTCGCGACCAGGGCCAGGGGCGCGCTGAAGATCACGTCGATCTCGCCGGCGCGCAGGGCGTTGAGGCGCTGGTTGGCGTCCGGCATGTAGGAGATCTCGATCCGGTCCAGGTAGGGACGGCCCTGGATGTAGTAGTCCTTGAAGCGCTCCATCACCACGAGCTGGTTGTGCTTGTACTCGGTGACCTTGAAGGGCCCGCCGTAGACCGGCAGCCGCTTGAACTTCTCATGGTCGCGGTTGTAGGCCGCGGGCGAGACGAGGACGAACCGGGTGAAGTAGCCGGCCAGGGCGGGCAGCGTCATGCCCTTGCCCAGGTCCTGCTGGTGGAGGCGCACGGTGTGCTTGTCCACCACCTCCACATTTTTCACCTGGTAGAGGTAGAGGTTGTAGCTCGAGTTGAACTTGAACTTGGGGTTCTTCTTCTTCTCCTCCTTCATCCACTCGGGCTCGACCCGGCCGTTGATGAGGTCGAAGTTCCACTTCACGGCCTCGGCGTCGAGCGGGGTGCCGTCGTGGAACTTGGCCCCGGGCCGGAGGTGGAAGGTGATGACCCGTCCCTCGTCCGAGACCTCCCACTTGGTGGCCAGGTCGCCCACGATGTTGTAGTTCTCGTCCACCATCATCAGGCTCGAACCCGCGATCTCCCGGTAGAACTTGATGATGATGCCGGTCACGACGGTCCCGTCCAGGTGGGGGACGTTCCCCTCGATGGCGACGCGCAGCGTCCCCCCCTGCTTGGCGGCCTGGGCGCCGCCCGGTGCTCCGGTGAACCAGAGAGCCCCTGCCAGGAAAACCGCCACAAGAATTCGAATCATCGCCTTCCCCTCCTCTTCCGGGAACCGGAAGCCGCATGGGCCCGCGCGCCCGGCGGGGGGGGCTTTAAGCCCCCCC
>JBBTDR010000029.1:0-7417 GCA_038042665.1 Nitrospinota bacterium | reverse complement strand
CCTGGGAGACACGACGCTGGCCGTTATCCGTCGGCTGGTCCAGGGCCGGAGGGTGTTCGCGGGGGATATGGACCATATCCATCACCGGCTGTTGTTATCGGGTTTGTCCCAGACGCGGGCCGTGCTGTTTTTGTATCTTTTCACGCTGGCGGGAAGTGCGGTTGGAATTCTGTTCGCGGTGGGCAAGGGCGCGTTTCTTTTTACGAGTTTGAGTTTGGCTCTCTTCGTCCTTTTGGGCTACTTGTTTATCAGCCTTTACGTGGCGTGCGGGACGGCGCTGGCGACCGGCTTCTTCCGGCGCCTCTTGCTGGTTGAGTTGCTCAGGGAAGGCATCATCTATTCCGGCCTTGCCGGGAAGCTGAAGGCCGTCCGGCACCTCAGGGAGGCCGAGCGGGCTGTTTCCGCGAGCCTGAAGCCCTGGAGGTTCGTTTCCCTGTCGCTCGTCGCGCAAATGGCGGCGGGAAACGGCGCTGAGAACAACGAGGGAAACGGAGGGGCCGGCCATCCCGCCCGGTACCTTGCAACGGAGACGAATGGACAAGTCAAGGTACGGATGGGTTCCTTGTCATTGCCCTTGAGAGAGGTCGATCTGGTCTTTGACGGAAGAGTGGTCCCGTATTTTCTGGCTTCCGAAAGGAAGCGGGCCCGCTTCGCCAATTTTCTTTTCAAGTCCATCGAGGATACCGTCTGGCAAGCCGATGAACCGGGCGCGGTGTAGCGCCCGGGTGCCGCTGGCGGATGGGAACGGAGAGAGGAGTACTGTCCGGAGCCGGCCCTCGCCGGAGCATAGCCGCTGCGGGGGGCGAAGCGCTTCAATCCCGGTTCTTCTCCAATACCAGGGAGAAGGTTTCCGCCGCTCGCTCCTCCCGGAGAAGGTAGAAGAGCATGATCCAGGCTCGCCAGAGGAGGTGGGCGGGAGCGAAGAAGCTGAAGTATTCGCTCAGGTAGTAGGCCCGCTTCTCCAGAAGATCGAGCCCCGCCTCGCCCGCCATCTTGACAAAATCAGGGATTGTGCACCGCTGATAGTAACTCGGAAAGCCGATCCGCTCTCCTAGCTCAGGAAAGAGGAAGCGCAGCATCCTGCGCTTGAAGGATTGGGGAAGCATGAGGTTGAGGCGGGCGTAGACAGCGTTGCGGGAAGGGACGAAGATAAGGGCGAGCCCGCCGCGCTTGAGCATGCTGACGATTCCCTCGAAGGCAGCCGGCACATCCGTCACGTGCTCGAGCACCGTCCGGCAGATGACGAAGTCGCCGTCGCCCCTTCCCCGGAATTGGGCGATGTCAGCGCAGATCATCTCATCGTAGGAGCCGGGCGGAGCCTTGCCCAGCTCGTCTGCGTCGATGTCTAGGCCTATCACCCGGAGGCCCAGCCGGACCTTCTCTTCCGGCGTCACCAGGGGAGTCTTTCCCCCTCCGATGTCGTAGACCACCGCCTCCGGCCGCAAGTGCCGGGGCGCGATCACCTGCTGGAAGTGCGTGTTTCCGTCGATCCGGAACTTCTCGGGCAGCGGGCTGTCCAGCCATCGCGAGAGCTTCTTCTGGGACTCAATCAGGTTGTGCAAGAAACCCGGCATGTCTTCTCCTGTTCATCCTCGGCCAAGATGGTCTCACCCTCTGAGGGTGCGCCCGCCGAGCAGCGATTATAGCAAAAGGCCAGGGGTTGTCCCCACAGTTCACCAGTACAGAATCAAAACCCCATCCCCCCCGCGATGGCCACCACGCCGAAGACCACCCGGCGATTCACGCTCTCGTGGGCCTGGAGGAAGAGCCGGGAGACGAGGGCGAGGAAAAGGGGGCGCGGCTGCGCGATGGGGGCCGCGAACACCACCGGCGCGCGCCGGCACGGAATACAGAAGGTCACTCCCAAGCTCGCGGCCGGGCCGACAAGGGTGAGGCAGCCCCAGGAGCTCAGGGGCTATCCGGCCACCTTGGCGCGCCGATCCACTTCCAGCGGAAGGGGACGACAAAGACGTTGGCGTAGGAGGATCTAACGCGTTATCATGGTCTGCGGGATGCGGAGCACGGAGGGATGTGGTTTCTGGGGGAAGAGAGCATGGCGGGATGCGGTTTTCGCGGGCAGGTTTCACCGCCGAAGTTCACACATGAGTTGGGAAGGGAAACACCGTCTTGAACGTCCCCCTGATGGACCTGAAGGCCCAGCTCGCCGCCATCCGCCGGGAGGTGGACGAAGCCATCCGCCGGGTCCTGGACGGGGTGGCGTTCATCCAAGGGGATGAGGTCAGAAAGTTCGAGGAGGAGTTCGCGGCCCATTGCGGGGTCCCCCACGCCGTCTCGGTGGGGAACGGGACCGACGCCCTCATCCTGGCCCTCAAGGCCCTCGGGGTGGGGCCGGGGGACGAGGTCATCGTCCCGACCTTCACCTTCATCGCCACGGCCGAGTGCGTCGTCCACGCCGGGGCGAAGCCCGTCTTCGCCGACGTGAGCCTCGAGGACTTCAACCTCGACATCGAGTCCGTCCGGGAGAAGCTCACCCCCCGGACCCGGGCCATCATCCCCGTCCACCTGTTCGGCCACCCCGCCGACATGGACCCCCTGCTCCGCCTCGCGGAGGAGCGGGGGCTGGTGATCCTGGAGGACGCCGCCCAGGCCCACGGCGCCCGGTACAAGGGGAAACGGGCCGGGGGGCTGGGCCGCGCGGCGGCCTTCAGCTTCTATCCCTCCAAGAACCTCGGCGCCTTCGGGGACGGCGGGATGGTGGTGACGCGGGACGCCCAGGTGGCAGAGAAACTCCGCTGCCTGCGCAACCACGGGAGCTCGAAGGAGGACAAGTACCGCCACAAGGTGATCGGCTACAACAGCCGCCTCGACACCCTCCAGGCGGCCGTCCTGCGGGTGAAGCTCCCCCATCTGGACCGCTGGAACGCCGCCCGCGCCCGGTGGGCGGATGCGTACCGCAAGCGCCTGGAGGGGATGGAGGGGCTCATCCTTCCCCGGCCCCGTCCTTGGGCCGAGCATGCGTACCATTTGTTCGTGGTCCGGGTGGCGGAGCGCGACCGGGTGCTGGATGAGCTCCGCCGGGCGGGGGTCTCCGCCGCCGTGTATTACCCCGCTTGCCTCCATGAGCAGGAGGCCTTCGCCCCTCTCGTGGAGCGGGGGCTCGAGCTTCCCCAGGCGTCCCGGGCCGCGCGCGAGGCCCTCGCCCTTCCCCTCTATGCCGAGATGAGCCAGGCCCAGCTGGATTACGTGGCGGACACCCTGGCGGGCGCCGTGCGAAATGTGAAAGCATCTTGAGTCTTTGAGGTTGGGAGATCGGATTTCGGTCAGGGGGAATCGAGGGGAGGACCGATATCCATGGCGCGGGTTCTGGTGACGGGAGGGGCGGGTTTCATCGGAAGCCACCTGTGCGAGGCAGGCCTCCGTGTGGGCGAAGAAGTGACCGCGGTGGACGACCTCTCCACCGGTTCCGTCCGCAACCTTCCTCATGGTGTGCGCCTGGTTCAGGGGGATTTGCGCGAGCCCGGTCTCAGCAAGGCCCTTTTGGATGAGTTCCGTCCCGATGTGGTGTACCACCTGGCGGCTCAGTCCAGCGTTGTCCGGAGCCTCAGCGATCCCTCCCACGACCAGGAAGTGAACGTAGGCGGCACCCTTGCCCTGCTTGAGGCCTGCCGCGCGGCGAAGAAACCCCCGGCTCTCGTGTACGCCTCGACGGGAGGCGCCTCCTATGGGGATCCGGAGAAGCTGCCCGTTTCGGAGGAGCATCCGACCGAATACCGTTCTCCCTACGGCGCCAGCAAGCACGTCGCGGAGCATTACGTTTCTCTCTACGCGAAATTGTTTGGCTTGCGGACGGTTTCCCTGCGGTTCGCGAACATCTACGGGCCCCGCCAGCGGGGAGACCTGGAGGCGGGCGTGGTCTCCATCTTCGCCCAGCGGCTTGCGGAGGGAAGTCCCATCGTTCTCTACGGGAACGGCGAGGCGACGCGCGACTATGTGTTCGTGACCGACGCCGTGGAGGCCCTCCGCCTGGCTGCCCGGAAGGGTGCCCCGGGCGAGGCCTACAATGTGGGGACGGGGATTGCCACCAGGGTCGAAGAATTGCTCGGGCTGCTCGCCCGAGCAATGGGGGTTGAGCCCGCCCGGGTCGATCGGGCTCCGCTGCGGCCCGGAGAGATCTTCCGGATCGCGCTGGACTCCTCCCGGCTGAATCAGGCCACGGGATGGAAGCCGCGCTACACGCTGGGGGAGGGGGTCGCCGCCTTCGCCGAGTGGTTCCGGGAGAACCACTCCTCCGCGGGAGACCCCTGACGGTCAGCTCGCGTGGGTGGCCGCAATCGCACGGGCCCGGAGCGGGTGGCTTCGGGCCCGTTTTTTCCCGGGGATCGAGGCGGTATGAGGCGGGCGGCCTATTCGGGCACGAAGGCCACGGCGCGGATCCAGGCCCCGCTCGCCTTCTCCACCTTGATGGGGAAGAGGGCGATCTTGAAGCCGAAGGGAGGGAGCCGGTCGAGGTTCGCCAGCTTCTCGGCGTGGATGTACTCCCGCTCCCGGGCCAGGAAGTGCGAGGGCCACAGGGAGTGGGGACGTCCCGCCAGGTGGTTCTGCTTCATGAACTTGTAGGGGACGTCGAAGCCCCAGGCGTCGGTGGCCATCACCTTGATCCCCTGGCCGATGAGCCAGAGGGTCGCCTCCCGGGACATCCCGGCGTAGCACTCGAAGAAGTCCGGGCGGCGGTGGTGCTTGTCCGCGTCGGTGCGGATGCACACGATGTCCCGGGGCTTGAGGGTGCAGCCGATCTTCCGCAGGGCGTCCTGGACGTCCTGGGCGGTGATCTCGTAGCCCGCCGGCTTTTCGTGGAAGTCCAGCACCACCCCGTCCCCGAAGCACCACTCCAGCGGCACCTCGTCGATCCGCTTGGCGGGTTTCCCCTCGGAGAGAGGGCCGTAGTGGTAGGGGGCGTCCAGGTGAGTGGCCGCGTGGGTGGCCACCCGCAGGGTCTCGCTCGAGGTGCCCATGCCGTCCGGCAGGTCGTTGGGGTCGATCCCCATGTTCTTGGCGGCCTGGCGGCCGAACGCCTCGTGATCCCAGTACATGATGATCTGCTCTTGCGGCTCGAAGGCATGGTTCATGATGGGGACGCTGAGGTCCACCAGCCGGACCTTGGGCCAGTTCACCATGCGGGAGGTCTCCTGAGCGAGGGCGGGCTCAGCCGCCCATCACGATGCCGCCGTTCACGTCGAGGCAGATGCCGGTGATGTAGGAGGCCTCGTCCGAGGCGAGGAACAGCGCCGCGTTCGCGATGTCGATGGGCTGGCCGACCCGGCCCAGGGGAATCTGGGCGACGACCTCCTTCTCCCGGGCGGGCAGCCACGGGTCCGTGAGCGGGGTGGCCGTGGGCCCCGGGGCGATGGCGTTCACGGTGATGCCGTAGGGGCCCAGGGTCCGGGCCAAAGCGCGGGTGAGGCCGATGACGCCCGCCTTGGCCGCGGTGTAGGGGAACCCCGCCGCGACCGAGCCCAGCCGCCAGGCGGAGGAGGAGAGGTTCACGATGCGCCCGTACTTCCGGGCCATCATCCCCTCCGAGAGCGCCCGGGCGCAGAGGTACTCCCCCTTGAGGTTCACCGAGAGGACGGCGTCCCAATCCTCCTCGGTGTAGTCCAAATACGGCATCTTGGGGGAGATCCCCGCGTTGTTGATCAGGATGTCGATGCGCCCGAAGGCGCCGAGGCCCGCCTCCACCGCCCGCCGGACCTCGGCGCTCTTCGACACATCCAATCCCTCTCCCCGGACCTTGTACCCCCCGTGGGTCAGCTCGGCGCAGAGCTTCTCCAGGCGCGCCCGGTCGCGGTCGCAGGCGAGGACGGAGGCGCCCTCCCTGGCGAAGAGCCTGGAGGTCGCCTCCCCGATGCCGCTCGCGGCCCCCGTGACCATGGCCACCCGTCCCTCGAGACGCATATGCCGTCCTCCCCGCGCGGTCCCGCGCCTAGGACTGGACGAAGCCGCCGTCCACGTTGATGGACTGGCCGGTGATGCCCGCGGCGTCGTCCGAGGCGAGCAGCAGGGCCAGGGGGGCCACCTCCGCCGGGTCGATGAACCGCTTCATGGGGACGCGGTTGCGGAGCTCCTCCTCCTGCTCCTTGAAGGTCTTGCCGGTCTCGTTCGCCCACTTCTGGATGCTCTCGGTGAACATGTCCGTGACGACGAAGGTGGGGCAGATGCAGTTGGCGGTGATGCCGAGCGGCGCCACCTCGGCCGAGAGGGACTTCGTGAGGCCCAGCACGGCGTGCTTCGAGGCGGCGTAGGCGCTGCGGAAGGGGAGGCCGATCTTCCCCGAGACGGAGGCCACGTTGATGATGCGCCCCCACTTGCGCTCCATCATGGAGGGGAGCACCTCCCGGATGGCGGTGAAGGGAGCCTTGGCGTTGATCTGCATGGTGCGGTTCCAGACCTCGTCCGGGAGCCGGTGGACGGGCTCGAAGCTCACGATGCCGGCGTTGTTCACGAGGATGTCGATCGGGCCCAGCTCCTTCACGGTGGCCCGGATGGCCTGGAGGATGTCCTCGTCCTTCATGACGTCGCAGCGGCAGACGAGGGCCTTCCGCCCCATCTTCCGGATGTCGGCGGCGACCTTCTCCATCTTATCGACCGTTCGGGAGGCCAGGGCGACGCTGGCTCCCTCCTGGGCGTAGAGCCGTGCGACCGCCCCGCCGATCCCGCCCGAGGCGCCCGTGATGAAGGCGACTTTCCCTTGCAGCTTCATGATCTCTCCTTTGTCCGTTCAAGCCCTGCCGGCCGCCGCGGGCCGGGTTCAGCGCGCGAGGACGTCCTGGGCGTACTTCTTGAGCTTCCCTGGGGACACCCTGGTGGAGCGCATGCTGGGCGGCGGAGTTTCCAGATCGAGCTGGAGGGTGTCATTCAGCCGGTTCATCAGGTTGAAGTGGCAGATGACCATGGTCAGCTCGATGATCTCCTGGGGGTTGAAGTGGGACTTGACCTCCTCCCAGCACTTCTTGTCGTATTTCGCCTCGTTCCGGGTGACCAATTCGGCCCATCGCACCACGCACTTCTGCTTCGGCGAGAGGGCGTCCGAGTGCTCGAAGTCCCCCTCCGCCGCCGCTATCTCCGCTTCCGTCAACCCGCTGACTTGACCAAGCCGGCGATTGTGCCCCAGTCAGAAATCGCAGGTGTTGACCACCGAGGTCCGGATGATGGCCAGCTCCTTGGTCTTGGCGTCCAGCGCCCCGCCGCTCTCCCGCTGGATGGCCGTGGTGAAGGGGATGAGCCACTTCACCGCCCAGGGGCTGTGGGCGACGGTGCGGGTGGAGTTCGAGACCGGGTTGGAGTGTGGTGTGCCCGGCAAGGCGTTGATGGAGATTCTCAAGACATCGGCGCTCAAGGAAGTGGAGCTTGAAGAGGAGAAGGGTGGGCTTGTCATCCAGATGGGCAAGTCTAAAGGCAC
>JBBTDR010000028.1:0-2344 GCA_038042665.1 Nitrospinota bacterium | reverse complement strand
CCCGGATCAAGTTCCTGGTGGACTGGATCGGCATCGGCGGCCTGCGCCAGCGCGTCGAGGAGGAGCTCAAGCAGGACTGGGCCAAGGAGCCCGTCGACCCCACCCCCTACCTCTGGACGGACGGCGAGGAGGCCGACGCCCCCGTCCCGCTCCCCCTCTCGCCGAACGGCCGCCCCTCCCTGAACGGGGAAGAGACGGACTTCTCCCGGTGGCGGGCGGCCAACGTGGCCGCCCAGCGCCAGGCGGGCTACTTCGCCGCCGAGGTCAAGCTCCCGCTCGGCGACATCCAGGCGGAGCAGTTCTTCGCGCTCGCCGCCCTCGCCCGCCGCTACGCGCGGGGGCGCGCCCGCACGAGCTTCGAGCAGAACATCGTCCTCCGCTGGGTGCGCGAGGCCGACCTCGCGACCCTCTGGCGGGAGCTGCGCCGCATCGGGCTGGCCGAGGCGGGCGCCCGCGAGATCACGGACGTCGTCTCCTGCCCCGGCACCGACTCCTGCAAGCTCGGCATCACCTCCTCCATGGGGCTGGCCCGGGCGCTGCGCGAGACCCTGGAGAAGATGGAGATCGGCGACCCCCTCCTCCGCCAGCTCCACATCAAGATGAGCGGCTGCCCCAACTCCTGCGGCCAGCACCACATCGCCGACATCGGCTTCCACGGCGGGACCCTCAAGGCCGGCGGCAAGCAGCTCCCCGCCTACGAGCTCTTCCTCGGCGGGCAGTACGAGGAGACGGGCGGCCAGACCCGCATCGGGGACCGGCTCCACATCCGCATCCCGGCCAAGCGGGCCCCCGAGGCCCTCAAGCGCATCCTCGGCCTCTACGCCGGGGAGAGGCGCGACGGGGAGCCCTTCCGGGACTTCTACCGGCGGGTGGGCGCGGCCCCCTTCGAGGCGGCCCTCCAAGCCTTCCACCAGCCCGGCGCCTTCAACGAGGAGCCCGACCTCTTCATGGACTGGAGCCAGAACACGGTCTATCAGCTCGAGCGGGGAGAGGGCGAATGCATGGCGTGAGAGGGGCCGGAGCCGGCGGCGCGGGGAAGAGGACCCCCTCCCCCCGGCTGGCCGTCCTCCTCCTCGGCCACGGGAGCAAGGCCCCCGGCGCGAACGAGGCCATGTGCCGGGTGGCCGGGGAGCTGGGGGAGCGGCACCCGGGCTGGATCGTGGAGTCGGCCTTCCTCGAGATCAATCATCCCTCCATCCCCGAGGGGATCGGCCTCTGCGCCGGGCGGGGGGCGGAGACCATCGTCCTCCTCCCCTACTTCCTCCACCTGGGCAACCACGTCGCCCGCGACCTGCCCCGCCTCATGGAGGAGGGCCAGGCGCGCCACCCGGGGGTGGAGATCCTCCTCGGCCCCCACCTGGGCTTCCACGAGAAGCTCGTCGAGATCGTCCAGGAGAGATTGGCGGAGGCGCTTCGTCCCCTCCCCACCGGCGTCTGCTGAACGCTTCTGGCGAACCTCCCGCGATCCGATTCTCGGTGTCATCCTGAGCGAGGGTGCCCAAGCGGACCTGTCCGCTTGGGGCCCGATGCGAAGGATCTCGGTGTGAAGCCCTGAACCGAGATCCTTCGGTCGCGGAGCTTGTCCTGAGCAACGCGAAGGGCTCCCTCAGGATGACATCGCCTTGGCAAGCCCGAATTGACCAAACCGCTCACGCGGCCTTTTCTTTTCCGCCCGGCGCATGGAAAATGGGGCCGTCCCGCACTGGAGACGGCCGTGGTCCTCCTCCCCGAATACGCAGGCCTGGAGCCGCAGGACTGGCACGCCCTCAAGGACCTGGTCCTGGGCGCCGCCTACGGTGCAGGCGAAATCTCCATTCCCCCGCGCCTGCGGAGCCATCCGGCCGCCCAGCACCTGCAATCCTTCCTGACCTCCCGCGACAAGAAGCACCTGGACAAGGCCGCCGAGGCGCTCTGCCCCCTCCATCCGGACACGGCCTGGCTGGCTTTGGAGAAAAGCTGAGAAGGGGAGGTACTTTCCGTCAAAGCTCTTCGCCACAAGGCCGCACGCGCGGCCTTTTCTTTTTTCTATACGCCATGGAACAATGAAGCGTCTTGGACGCCCCGCGGAACCGTGCATGCCGAATGGAGAACGGCCATGAGCCGGTTTCCTTGCCCCTACCTGGAGGGCGAGGTCGAGCTGACCGCGGAGCGGGAGCGCCACATCGCCCAGCGGCATCCCGACCTGCTGCCGGAACACGGGAGGCGGATCGCGGAAACCCTGGCCGATCCCGACCAAGTCCGGAGGAGCGTCCGGTTCGGCAGCGCCAAGTTGTTCTCCCGGTGGTACACTGACCTGCGGGGCGGGAAGCACGTGGTGGCCGTGGTCGTGAGCGAGCCCGGCGCG
>JBBTDR010000027.1:0-1285 GCA_038042665.1 Nitrospinota bacterium | reverse complement strand
GGTCGTGATTGATGACGGTGCCTGCCTTGATCCATGTCTGGGGTTTGCCGTCGCGCACCAGCGTGTCCATCCCCATGTGACGAATCCACGCTGCGGTGACAGGACGCTGGATGAGGACCGCAGCTCCAGGGTTGAACGCGGCCGGCGAACTCCCCCCCGCCGTGGCCGCGCAGCCCGGGGAGCTCCCGCCAGGACCGGCCGCCGTCGGTCGAGCGGAACAGGGCCGCGTCCTCTACGCCGGCGTAGACCGTGTCCGGGTCCGTCAGGGAGGGCTCGAGGTGCCAGACCCGCTTGAACTCCCAGGGGTGGGGGGTGCCGTCGTACCACTTGTGCTCGGCGAGGGGCTTGCCGGTCCCGGGGGAGGTGTCGTAGACGAACTTGTTGCTCACGCCGGCGGGCGGGCCGGTTGGATCGGGCATCTTCTCGCCGCCGGGGGTCTCCCACGTTCTGCCGCCGTCGCTCGATCGCTGGATGATTTGCCCGAACCAGGCGCTCGTCTGGGAGGCGTAGAGCCGGTCCGGGTCGGCGGGCGACCCCTTCATGTGGTAAACCTCCCAGCCCCCGAAGTGGGGGCCGCTGACCTCCCACCGCCCGCGCTTCCCGTCCGCGCTCAGGACGAACGCCCCCTTGCGTGTGCCGACCAGCACCCGTACCCGGCTCATGTCTTGCTCCTCCCTGCGATCCGCGTTGATCCCTGCACGAAGTCCACCGCGAGCCCCACCCATTTCTTGATCATGGGGGACGTGCGGCACCCGGCGGGCGCGACCATGATTATCCCCTTCATGGGCCTGCCGGTGAAGTCGAAGGGCCGGGCGTGGGAGGACTTGAGGGCTTCCCCGGCCCGGTCCGGCCCCACCCGGAGGATGAGCTCTTCCTTCAGGACGCCGCAGCACATGCTCCCCCGGAGCATGAAGGTCAGGCCGCCGAACATCTTCTTCTCCTCCACGCCCCTGCGCCCGGCCAGCGCTAGGCGGACGCGGGCAGCCAGCTTCTCGTCGTAGGCCATGGTTCCTCCTCAGCCCAGGAACTCCGCGAGGCAGTCCATGCAGCTCCCCCAGCCCCAGCCGTGCTCGTCCCGCATGCTCTCGTCGCGGAAGCGCTCGTGGGTGAGGGCGAGCTCGGTCGCCCCGCCCCGCTCGCGGAACTCGACGGTGACGAGGGTCTCCCACATGGCCTCGTCCCACTGCTCCCAGCGCCAGGTGAAGACGAGGCGGGAGGGGGGCGTGACCTCCTTGTACTCGCCGTGGACGGTGAAGACCTCGCCCTTCTCCCTCTGGCGGATGGT
>JBBTDR010000026.1:0-1047 GCA_038042665.1 Nitrospinota bacterium | reverse complement strand
CTCGCGGCTCCATTGGGTCCAGCCGCCCAGGGCCATCGCCTCCAGCGAGGGGACGCCGTAGAGGGGGATGCCGAGCCCCAGGGCGAGCCCCTTGGCGGTCGAGAGGCCCACCCGCATCCCCGTGAAGGTGCCCGGCCCGGTGGCCGCGCCGACCGCGGCGATCGCCTCGCGGCGGTCGCCCGCCTCGCGGAGGAGCGTGTCCAGGGCGGGCAGGAGGGCGCGCGAGCCGCGCACCCGGGCGTCGAGCCCCCGCTCGATGAGGCGCTCCTCCTCCAGGGAGAGCAGGGCGAGGCCCGGGGCGGTGCCCGAGGTGTCCATCCCCAGGATCCAGGCGCGGGAGGGCATGGCCGGAGCCTCCCGCTCAGCGCTGCGGGGAGAGGTAGAAGGCCAACTGCTCGAGCTCGCTCCCGAGCTCCACGGTCTGCACCTTCAGGGGGGGCGGGGGGTTGAACTGGGGGGGGGCGAAGTTGAGGAGGCCCTTCACGCCGGCCCCGACGAGCTGGTTCGCCACGACCTGGGCGCTCTCGCTCGGCACCGCCACGATGCCGATGCGGATGCCCATGGCGCGGATGACCCGCGGGAGCTCCTCCATCGGGCGCACGGCGGGCCAGCCGGGCTTGAGGGGCCCGACCCGGCCGGGGTACTTGTCGAACACCGCGTCGATGGTGAAGCCGTGGGCGAGGAAGCCCTTGTAGGAGAGTAGCGCCAGGCCCAGGTTCCCCGCCCCCACGAGGGCCACCTTCCACACCCGGGTGACCCCGAGGATGATTCGGAGGTTGGCCTTGAGGTTAGCGACCCCGTAGCCCTTGCCCCGCGTCCCGAACTCCCCGAAGTAGGCCAGGTCCTTGCGGATCTGGGCCGGGTTGAGCCCGCAGCGGCGGGCCAGCTCGGCCGAGGAGACGACGCGGTGCCCCTCCTCCTCCAGGCGGCTGAGCACCCGCGAGTAGGTGGAGAGGCGGCCCACGGTGACGGCGGGGATTCGCTCGTGGGGGTCGCGGGGCGGCCGCCGGGCCCCGCGGCCGCGGGGGGGCCGCGAGGCCCCCCCCT
>JBBTDR010000025.1:315-9731 GCA_038042665.1 Nitrospinota bacterium | reverse complement strand
GCCGCGATGGCCGATCTGGAGCTGACCGGCGCCTTCGGCGCGTATGACCGGACCCGCTTCCTGACCCAGGGCCTGGTGCAGCCGGCGGGCATCCAGCTCCGGGTGGTCGAGATGCCCCCGACCGATATCTTCCACCGGATGTGCAACCACCAGGAGTTCGACCTCTCCGAGATGTCCATGGGGGCGCACTGCTTCCTCCTGGGGGCGGGCGGGAGCCCCTTCGTCGGCATGCCCGCCTTCCCCAGCCGGGCCTTCCGCCATTCGATGGTGTACGCGAACGCCGAGGCCAGGGTGGAGAAGGCCGCCGACCTGAACGGCAAGCGGGTGGCCATCCGCGAGTGGGGGATGACGGCGGTGGTGTGGATCGTGGGCATCCTCGCGGAGGAGTACGGCCTCGACTTCCGCTCGGTGGAATGGGTGGCCGCCATCCGGCCCCGGGTGCCCATCCAGCTGCCCGCCGGGATGAAGCTCACCTACATGAAACCGGGCCAGACGCTCTCGGCCCTGCTCGAGTCCGGCGAGGTGGAGGGCGCCCTGGCCCACCAGGTGCCCGCCTGCTTCGCCAAGGGCTCCCCCCGGGTGAAGCGGCTCTTCCCCGACTACAAGGCCGCCGAGATCGAGTACTACCGCCGCACCGGCATCCACCCCCCCATGCACTGCGTGGTGCTGCGCCGGGCGCTCCACGAGCGCCACCCCTGGGCCCTGCGGAACCTCTACCAGGCCATGGCCGAGGCCCGGCGGCGGACCCTCGAGGCCCTGTGGGACACCGGCGCCTACGCCGCCATGCTCCCCTTCCTGCCCTCCGCCCTGGAGGAGACCCGGGCCGTCTTCGGGGAGAACTTCTGGCCCTACGGCCTCCAGGCCAACCGGAAGACCCTCGAGAAGCTCGTCCTCTACGCCCACCAGCAGGGGCTCACCCCACGCCTCCTCGAGGTGGAGGAGCTCTTCGGCGAAAGCGTCCGGGAGGGGTAGGTCTCCATCCCAGCGGGAGCCGGGCCCATGGCAGCGGCGCCTCCCAAGGAACTCTACCTCGCGCCCTTCCACCGGCTGGAGGCCCTGCTGGGCGATCTCCTCCGCCGGATGGCGGCGGGCGACCCCTTCCGGGCACGCCGGGTGGTCGTCATCTCCAACCTCGTCCGCGACCGTCTCCAGGAGCGCCTCGCGCCCGGGGGCGCCTTCGCCGGGGTGGACTTCCTCACCCCCCTCGACCTCGCCCAGGAGGTCGCCGGGCCGCGCCTGCGCCGGGAAGGGAGGCGGCCCCTCCCGCCCGGGGGGGCGGCGGCCCTCGCCTGGCGCCTCCTCGCCGAGAACCGCGCCCGCCTGCGCCGCCTGAAGCCCCCTCCCGAGGCGCCCGGCTACGAGGAGGCCCTCGCCGCGAGCCTGGCCGACCTGCGCGAGGCGGGCCTCGCCGGGGCGGACCTCCGGCGCCTGCGCGGCCTGGACCGGGAGGCGGCGGAGCACCTCCGGGACCTCGCCCTCCTGCTCGATCGCTGGGAGAGCCGGCTCGCCTCCCTCGGCTTCTGCGACGAGGCGGGGCTGCTGCGCCTCGCCTGCGAGGAGGCCGGGGGCGCTCCTCCGGATGTCCCCACGGTCCTCTACGGCTTCGCCGACATGAACGCCCTCCAGCGGCGGCTCCTCGCGGCCTGCTGCGAGCGCGCCTCCGCCGCCGCCCTCGTCCCGGCGGAGGAGGACGCGCCCGCCTGCGCCTTCGCGGGCCCCATGATCGCCTGGCTCCGCGCGGAGGGCTTCGCGGACCAGCCGGCGGGCGAGGGCGCGGCGCGGCCCTTCGCCGGAGTGGGGCGGCGGCTGTTCGGGGAGGCTGGGGCGGCGGCCCTCCCCGAGGGCGCCCTGCGTGTGGTCTCCGCCCCGGCGCAGAGCCGGGAGGCCTTCGAGCTCGTGCGGGAGCTCCTCCACGGCCCCGAGCCCGATGGGCGGCGGGAGGCGGCGGTCCTCCTCCCGGGCGGGGACGGCTACCCGGCCCTCTTCGAGGAGATCGGCCGCGCCCTCGGCGTCGAGGTGCGCGCCGGGCAGCGGCCCCCCCTCGCCCGCACCCCGGCCGGGCGGGCGCTGCTGCGGATGCTCTCCCTTGGGGAGCGAGGGTATCCCCGCGCCGAGCTCCTGCGCTTCCTGGACGAGGGCCGCTTCACCGGCTCGGCCTCCTTCCTCGGCTGGCTCAAGGCGGAGGGAGGCGGGGAGGATCCTCTTCTCCCGGCCCGCTGGGAGGACCTCTCCCGCCGCCTGCCCTATGCCGAGGGCGAGGAGGGCTGGCGCGCGGCCATCGAGCGCGCAAGGAAGGAAGGTTCCGCAGGGGCGGGGCGCGCCTCGCCCCTGCGCAGCTTCGAGGGGGCATTGAATCTCCTCTTCGCGCAATTGCGCGCCCTGCCCGAGAGGGGGCTTCCCTCCCAGCACGGCGGGGCGGCGGCCCGGGCGCTGGAGGCGCTCGCGGGAGAGGTGGAGGAGAAACCGGACGTCCTCGCCGCCTTGAGGGAGATGGGGCGGTTCGACCCCCTCCTGGGGGAGGTGGACGCCGGGGAGTTCCGCCGCTGGGCGGCCCGCCTCCTGGAGCGCCCGCGCCCGGGCGGCCCGCCCCGGCCCGCCCGGGTGCGCCTGCTCTCCCTCCAGGCGGCGCGGGGGCTCTCCTTCGAAGCGGTGGCGGTCGCCGGGATGGCCGAGGGCGTCTTCCCCGCCCACGGGCGGGAGGACCCCCTCCTCCCCGACGACCTCCGCGCGCGGCTGAACGGCGCCTTCGGCGGGCGCGCCGCGGGCCTCCCCCCGCTTCTCCCCTTGAAGGGGGACCGGATGCGGGAGGAGCGCTACCTCTTCTGGCTGGCCCTTCAGTCGGCGGAGCGCCGCCTGATCCTCGGCGTCCCGCGCGCGGGGGGCGGGGCGGGGGAGGGCTCCGGGCGGCCCCCGAGCCTGTTCCTCCACCACCTCGCGGCGGCGGCGGGCGCCGCCGGGGAGGACGAGAGCGGCCTGCCGCCCTTCGGCGCGGCCGTCCTGCGCGCCGCCGCGCCGGGGCTCGAGGGGGAGTTCCTGCGGCGGGCGCCCGTGAGCCTCCTCGAAGCGGACCTCGGCGAGATGGCCCGCCTGCTCCAGCACGGGAAGCCGGAGACGGGGGCCCTCGCCCGCATCGGAGCGGCCCCGGGCTTCGCCCGCAAGCGGAGCGCCCTGGACGACCGCTGGCGGCGAGGCGTCCTCACCGCCCAGGACGGGATGCTGGGGGCGCCCGATGTGCGGGAGGCCCTGCGCGCCCGCCTCCGCCCCGGGGAGCGCCCCGTGCCCGTCACCGGGCTGGAGAGCTTCTTCGGCTGCCCCTACCGCTTCGCCCTGGAGCGTTTGCTCGGGCTCGCCTCCCCTCTTGCGCCTTCGCCTCCCCTCGAGGCGGACGCCGGCCTGCGGGGCCGCCTGTTCCACGAGGCGCTGCGATCCTTCTTCGGCGCCCTGGCGGAGAGGGGAGCGGCCGTGGCCGACCTCGGCGCGGACGGGCTGCCCAAGGCGCTCTCCCGCGCCGTGGAGGAAGCCTTCCGCCGGGTGGAGGGGGAGGGCGGGGCCCTCCTGCCCTTCGCTTGGCGGCTCCTGCGCGCCTCGGTCGAGCGGCAGTTGGAGGGCTTCCTCCGGAAGACCTACGGGGATGACGGCCGCGCGTGGCGGGTGGTCCAGACCGAGGAGAGTTTCGGGCGGAGAGACGTCCCGCCCCTCGCCGTCTCCCTGGAGGACGGGCGGCGCCTCCTCGTGAGCGGGCGCTACGACCTCCTGGAGCGGAGCGCGGAGGGCGAGTACCGCTTCGTGGACTTCAAGAGCGGCGGGAGCGGCAGGGCCGTTCCGAAGAAAAACGATCCGCTGGGCGGCGGCCAATGGCTCCAGCCCCACCTCTATGCCCGCCATGGACGGGAGGTGCTGGGGCGGGAGGCCCGGATCGGGGCCGCCTACGCCTTCGTGACCGAGAGGAGGAGCTACCGGCTCTTCCCGATCCCGCCCGAGAAGATCGAGGCGCTGGGCCCCCGGGTGGACCGGCTGCTCGGCCATTTCCTCCGGGCGGCGGAGGCGGGGGTGTTCTTCCCGCTGCCATCCTCCGCCTGCAACCACTGCGATTTCGTCTCCATCTGCGGCCCGGAGCGCGGCCCCCGCGCCGCGCGCAAGGCGGAGGCGGCGGAGCGGGTGGCGATGCGGGAGGCCCAGGCGCCCCCGCCCGAGGGCGCGCCGTGAGCGATCCGGGGCGGCCCCTCGATCAGGAGGCGCGGGATACCGCCGTCCGCTGGACCGGGGGCCCCGTCCTCGTCGAGGCCGGGGCGGGGACGGGCAAGACGGACCTGATGGTGAAGAGGGTGGTCCACTTGGTGAGGAACGAGGGCGTCTCCCTCGCTCGGGTCGCCGCCATCACCTTCACCCTCAAGGCGGCGGCGGAGCTGAGGGAGCGCCTCCGCAAGGGGCTGGGCGATGCGCTGCGGGAGGAGAGCGAGCCCGGGGCGAGGGCGCGCCTCGCGGCGGCCCGGGAGGAGATCGACCAGGCCCAGATCTCCACCATCCACAGCTTCGCCCTGCGCCTCCTGCGCGAGCGGGCGCTGGAGGCGGGCCTCGCCCCCGGGGCGGGGGAGGTGGACCCGCTCGCCCACGAGGAGCTGCGCGGCCGTCTCTGGGCGGAGTGGCTGGCGGATCGCTTCTCCCGGGGCGACCCAGCCCTCGGGGAGTTCCTCTCCTTGGGCCTCACCCTCGGCCACCTCGCCGCCTTGCGCGACGCCCTGCTCGAGCTGCCCGAGCTGGCGGAGGGTTTTCCGCGGGCGCGGAGCCTCTCCCCCGCCGGGATCAAGGAGAAGGTGCGGGAGGCCTTCGGGCGCTGGAAGGACTTCGCGGACGCGGAGTGCGCCGATCGCTCCGACACGGCCTACGCCCAGGTGAGCGCCATCGGCGAATGGGCGGACAGCCTGCCGGACGCCTCCCGCCCCGATCTCCTCCGGGCGCTCTGGCAGCCCTCGGCGCGGCTGAACAAGCGCGTGGGCAGCCCAAAGAAATGGAAAGAGGAGCGGGCGGGCCTCAAGGCGTTCCGCGACTGGTACGATGTCTTTCTTCAGGAGGCTTGCGCCGAGGCGGGGCACGAGGTCCTCGCCGGGGCGGTTGCCTCCCTGCGCGGCTTCGCGGAGCGGCTGGAGGCCGCCGCCGCGCGCGAGGGCCTCCTGACCTACCAGGACATCCTCCACCGGGCGGTGCGCCTGGTGCGCGGGAGCGCGGAGGCCCGGGCGCTCTTCCGCCGCCGCTTCGAGCACTTCCTGGTGGACGAGTTCCAGGACACCGACCCCCTCCAGGTGGAGCTCGTCTTCCTCCTCGCCTCGGGCGACCCCTGCCCCGCCGACTGGCGCGAGGCCCGCCTGGAGGGCGGCAGGCTCTTCCTCGTGGGCGACCCCAAGCAGGCCATCTACCGCTTCCGCCGGGCCGACATCGCCGTCTATGAGGAGGCCAAGGAGGCCGTCCGGCGCAGCCCGGGCGGGCGCGTGCTCGCCATCACCGAGAACTTCCGGAGCGCCCCCGGCGTCATCGCGTTCGTGAACGGGGTGTTCGGGAGGCTGCTGGGCGGGGGGGAGTTCCAGGCGGGCTACCTTCCGCTGGAGGCCGCCCGGAGGGATGGGGGTCCGCGCGTCCTGCTCCTCTCCGGCCCGGAAGGGGGCGCCTCCCCGGAGGAAGACGCCCCCCCGCCCGGGGACAACGCGGAAGAAGAGAGGGCCGGCGAGGAGAAGGCGGAAGCCCGCCGGCTGAGGGAGGCCGCTCTCTTGGCCTCCGCCCTCAAGCGCCTCAAGGAGGAAGGGGCCGAAATCTGGGACAAGCGGATGAAGGCCCATCGGCCCTTCGCGTACGGCGACGCCGTCCTCCTCCTCCGTGCGCGGACGGGCTACGGCGAGTACGAGGAGGCCTTCCGGGCGGCGGGGGTGCCCTTCCTCTCCGAGGGGGGGCGGGGCTTCTTCGGCCGCGCCGAGGTGGCGGGGGCGGCGGCCGTGCTGCGGGCGGTGCTGCGGCCCGCCGACCCCGTGGCCCTCGCCGCCGCCCTGCGCTCCCCCCTCTACGGCTTCTCGGACCCGGAGCTGGCGCGGTGGTTCCTGGAGGGCCTCGAGCCCTCGCCGGAGCTGATCGCGGCCGTGGAGGAGATCCGCGCCCTCCATGCGGCGCGCGGCTCGTTGAGCGCCCGCGCCCTGCTGGAGGAGATCTTCCGCCGCACCCAGGCCTTTGAGCTCTTCCTCGCCTCCTTCCAGGGGGAGCAGCGGGCGGCCAACCTCCTCAAGCTCCTCGACCTGGCCTTCGGCCACGGCGGCGGCGGGGCGCGCGGGGCGGACGAGTTCGGGGCCTTCCTCGACGAGCAGATCGCCCGGGGCGAGGACGCCCGGGAGCCCGAGGCCGCCGCCCTGGACGCCCAGGCCGAGGCCGTCCGTTTCATGACCATCCACGCCGCCAAGGGGCTCGAGTTCCCCGTGGTGGCCCTCGCGGACCTCGGCGGGAGGGTGGACTGGATGAGCGGCCCCGCCATCGCCGAGCGGCCGGAGGGGCGGGTCCACCTCAGGCTGGGGGAGAAGGACCGCCCCTTGGAGAGCCTGGGCTACGCCAGGGCCGAGGAGCGGGAGAAGGAATTCTGGCGGGCGGAGCAGATGCGCCTGCTCTACGTGGCCGCCACCCGGGCGCGGGACTACCTCCTCCTCCCGCTCCTCCCCGGCAAGGGCGGGATGTGGAAGCTCATGGCGGAGGGCGGGGTGGAGGTGGAGGCGGTCCGCGCGGGGGCGCTGGGGCCCGTCCTTCCCTTCGAGGCGCGGCCCGCCGAAGCGGCGGAGAGCGAGAGCTACTTCCGCCTCCCCCCCTCGGCCTTCGAGCCCGGCGAGGAGCCGATCGGCGAGGGCCTGAGAAAGCGGGAGGAGCTCGCGGCCCGCCTCGACGCGCTGAAGCGGCCTCCGGCGTGGAAGCCCCCCGTCGCCCCCAGCCGCCTCGCGGAGGAGGCGGAGCCCGGGGGCTCCCTGGAGGAAGCGCGCTATGGCGGGGAAGGAGAGGGGCGGGCGGGGAGCCTCGCCTTCGGGACGCTCGTGCACGCCCTCCTCGCCCGGCTCGACTCCCTCCCGCCGGATGGCCTGGCGGCCGAGGCCCGCGCCCAGGCTCTCGCCGGCGGCCTGGGAGAGGCCGAGGCGGAGGAAGCCCTCGCCCTCGTCCGCCGGGCGGCGGCGGGGCCGCTGCTCAAGCGGGCGGCGGCGGCCCCCCGGAGGTGGCGCGAGCTCCCCTTCTTCGCCGAGGTGGAGGGCCGCCTGGTGCGCGGCTTCGCGGACCTGGTGTTCGAGGAGGGGGAGGCGCTGGTGCTCTGCGACTTCAAGACCGACGCGGCCCGCCCCGGGGAGGTGCCCCAGCGGGCCGGCCGCTACGCCCTCCAGGGCGCGGCCTGCGCGGTGTGCCTGGAGCTGGCCTCGGGGAAGGAGGTGCGGGAGGTGGTCTTCTCCTTCCTGCGCCCCGGGGCCGATCATGCCTTCGCGGTGGACGGCGCCTTCCGCAGCCTAGCCCGCGGGGCCGTGCGCGGGGCGGGGTGAGGGCTCCCCGCCGATATCTGCTAAAATCCCCCCGTCCTTCCCTCGGCTCTTTTCGCGCGCGGTGGTGAGGAAGCGGACATGAAGGTGGCCTCGGTGGAAGTCTTCCGCGTGGACATGCCCATGCGGGGCTTCTTCAAGAACGCCTTCCACAACCACGACCTCCAGCCCTGCTGCCTGGTGCGCCTGGACGAGGAGAAGCTCGCGCGCTACCGGGCGCGGGGAGCGGCGCGGGTCTAGCGGCCCCGCCCCCGTTTTCGTTCACCGCCAGTCAGGGGGTCTTGCGTGCCGTTTCCCTTCGTCGAGGCGCCCGCGTTCATCGGTGGCGCGCTGCTCCCGGCGCTGCACTTCCTCTTCGGGCTGAGCGCCACCCTCGCGGCCGGGGGCGCCCTCCTCATGCTCGTCCCCGGCTACCAGGCCTCCTGGAGCGTGGACCCCCGGTGGAGCGCCCTGGCCCGCCGCTCGGCGCGCGCGGTCCTCGTCCTGCTCCTGGGCGTGGCGGCGCCCGCGGGGGCGGGGGCCTGGGTGGGGGAGATGGTGCTGCGGCCCCAGGCCGTGGAGCGGCTGGCCGCCGCCTTCGGGGGGGCGCTCGCGGCGGGGTGGCTCCTCCTCCTCCTGGGGGGCGTCTTCCTCGCGGGCTACGCCTGGGGCTGGCGGCGGGGCCGGGGCGGGAGCCCCGCCCACCTCGCGGCGGGCCTCCTCGCCGCCGGGGGCCTCTGGCTGGGGGCGGCGGTGTTCGTCTCCCTCCAATCGTTCCCCGTCAACCCGGGCAGGTGGCTCGAGAGCCGCGCCCCGCGGGACGCCCTCCTGCATCCCACCCTGATCCCCGCCTTCGCGCTGTGGGGGGCCACGGCGGTCCTCCTCGCCTCGGCGGCGGGGCTCGCCTACGCCTCGGCCCAGCGCGACGCCCCCTGGCGGATGAGCCTGGTGCAGGTCCTGGCGAAGTGGGCCGCCCCGGCGGCGGGGGTGGGCGCGGCGGCCGGCCTGGGGTGGGCGCTCTCCCTGCCGGCGGGGACGGTGGACAAGGGGCTCGCCGGGCTCGTGGGGGCGGCCGTCCTCCTCCAGGCGGGGCTGGGGGTGTACCTCGCCCTGCACGGGGTCCGCCTCCCCGGGAAGTTCAACCGGCGAGGTGCCCTCGCCGCCGCCGCGGCGGCGGTGCTGGCCCCGGTGCTCCTCTGGCAGGCGCGGGAGGAGGCGCGCGGGCCCTTCCTCGTGCGGGGCTACCTGTACCGGAATGGGATTCTCGCCGAACAGATCGAGACCTTCCGCCGGGAGGGCTTCTGGCGCCCGGCGGCCTGGGGGCGGGAGAAGGGCGCCCCTGCGCCGGAGGCGCTGGGGGCCCTCGTCTTCCGGGCGGAGTGCGCCCCCTGCCATCCCTCCTGGAGGACCGGAGCGCGTCAGGCCGCGCTGCCTCCCTTCCGCTACGAGGGGTCGGTCCTCCAGTTCCTGAACGGGATGGAGGAGCGCCACCCCGATTTCCCCGCCTTCGCCGGATCGGAGGGCGAGAAGCGGGCGGTGGCCGTCCACATCGAGGGGCTGCTCCAGGCCGCGGGGGTGACCCTCGCCGCCCGCCCGCCGCAGCCTCCCGCCGCGCCCCCGGCCCCTCCGAAGACCGAAGAGAAGAAGACCCCTCCGCCCGCGCCGAAGCCCCCGGAGCCGGCGCGGGCGGGCCCCCCCCGAGCAAGAAAAAGGACGAGAAGCACGCTCCCGCCACCCGCAAGAAATCCATCCAAGCGGAAATCGACGATCTGACGTACCGGCGCGAAACCCTGCGGCGAGAGACGGAGACAGAAGAAGCGCGCTTGCGCACCCTGCGGACCTCGGTCGCTCCTAGCGAGGTGGCCGCCAAGCCGGGCGCGACTGTCGATGAGA
>JBBTDR010000025.1:0-305 GCA_038042665.1 Nitrospinota bacterium | reverse complement strand
CCGCCCGCCCCCACCCCCCGGCCGCGGGGGGGGGCGGCGCCGCCCGCGGCCCAGACGCCTCCCAAGGAAGCCCCCGCCGCGCCGCCCAAGGAGCCGGAGAAGGCCCCCGCTCCCGCCGGGCAAAAAGAGGCTCCGAAGCCTCCGGCGCCCGAGAAGAAGCCGGACGAAGCCAAGCCCGAGGAGAAGAAGCCGGAGGAGAGACAGGAGCCCCCCGCCGGGCGCCCCGCGCCCCCGCAGGCCCAGACCCCCCCCGCGCCGCAGCCCGCGCCCCCCTCCTCCCCTGCGCCTAGGCAGGAGCCCGCGCC
>JBBTDR010000024.1:0-2002 GCA_038042665.1 Nitrospinota bacterium | reverse complement strand
GATGGTCCGCAGGGGCGGCCGGCCGGCCGCCCATGCGTTTTTTCGGGCAAGGACCGTCGTACGCGTCTATCGTCCCTAGGGGCGGGTTTCAAACCCGCCCCTAGGGAACCGGAACCGCGCGCAAGCGGCGCGTCTGCGCCCTAACCCGCCCGGCGGGAGACGACCCACCACATGTTGCCCCCGGGGTCGTTGGGCTCGGGGCGGCTCTCGACGTAGCGGAGGCGGGGGTTCGCGTCCACGAAGGAGCGGAAGTGGGCCTCCATCGCCGGGTCGCCGAGGAAGTTCTCGAGCAGCCAGATCTGCCCCCCCTCGCTCAGGTGGCGATCCGCCACGGCGTAGAAGTCCCGGTGGAACTGCCAGCCCTCGTCGTAGGTGCCGAGGGTGGTGGGGTTCAGGGTTTTCTGGGTGATGTCCTCGATGTGGATGTGCGGGGGGTTCGAGACGATGAGGTCGAACCGCTCCTCCCCGGGGACGGCCTTGAGGGAGTCCGAGAGGAAGGTTTGGAACTCGATCCCGCCGAAATCGTTCCGGCGCAGGGTGCGCCGGGCGGAGTTCAGGTTGAAGATGTTGATGTCGAGGAGGGAGAGCTTGCGCACCCGGCCCTCCCCCTTGAGCTTGGCGCACAGGGTGAGCCCCACGATCCCCACCCCGCAGCAGATGTCCAGGACGTGGAGGCCGGCGAGGTCCTCCCGGCGGATGCGTTCGGCCGCGGCCGCGCCCGTCAGCTCCCCCTGGGGGGTGTGGCCCACGCTGCATGGGTCCACATGGTACTTCACCCCCGCGACCGTGAAGGGCCGGGCGAGGAACTTCTTCTGCAAGCGGCGGACGATGAAGCGGGCGTTCCCCGGGCCCGTCAGGAGGATGAAACCTCCCGCCGCCGCCGAGACCGCCTTGCCGATGACGCGGTTGAGCTTGGATGCGATCGAGGATGCCATTGGACGTCCTTCATGCGTGGGGCGCGCGGATGATAGCACGGGGGGGCCGCGCCCTACCCGCCCGCCGGAATCCCCCTCTCCTTGAGGATATCGAGGATCTGCCGGAAGCGCACCGAGGTGGCGTGGTCGCGCCGGGCGCGCTCCCGGCCCCGCGCCGCGATGGCCGCGCGGGCCGCCTCGTCGGCCAGGTAGTGGCGGATGAGGGCTTGCAGCTCCTCCCGGGAGCGGAAGGTGACGATCTCCTCCCCCGTCCGGAACATCATGTCCATGTCCCGCTTGTGGTTGGTGATGAAGAAGGCGCCAGCTCCGATGAAGGACATGGTCTTGCAGTCGCAGCAGTGGATCGAGTTGCCCGCGTTCTGGATGTCGAGCAGGATCTTGCTCGCCCGGATGACCTTGAGCTTCTCCTCCTCCCACACCCCGCGCCCCATGATGCGCGCCCGCACCCAGGGGTCCGAGGCCGCCTCCCAGCCGGGCCCCCAGATCTTGAAGTCCACCCCCTCCTCCGTGAGGCCGGAGAAGAAGGTCTCGCGGAAGCCGTAGTGGCTCCCGATGAAGGCCACGTCGGCGCGGTAGGGGCGAAGCTCCTCCTCGGGGAAGTCGCGCTCATAGGTGGCGGGGTCGTAGGCGTGGGGGAGGAAGACGGCGTTCCCGAAGCCCGCGAGGCGGAGCTCCTCGGCGAAGTAGGTGTCCTTGACGGCGAAGAGGTCGTAGGCGGCGATCTGGGGGAAGGAGAGGCCCGGGCTGCTCGAGGAGCCGAAGGGGTTGTCCGGGAAGAAGCACACGCAGCGGCAGCGGCTCTCCCGGCGGATGCGCTCGATGGCGGCGGCCTCGACGTAGCCGCCGCGGTGGACGAGGAGGAGGTCGAAGCCCCGGGCCTTCTCCAGGAGGCGGCGGTTCATCCACCGCACCCAGGCCCGGCGGAAGTTGCTGTAGAGGAAGCTCTTGCGGCGGTAGAAGAAGACCTCCACCTCGTGGCCGAGCGAGCGGATGCCCTCGTAGAAGTCGTGCGGCTCGGTGGCCTCGGAGAAGCTCTGGGCGTTCGTGCAGAAGAGGACCCTCATGGC
>JBBTDR010000023.1:0-2429 GCA_038042665.1 Nitrospinota bacterium | reverse complement strand
CCGCCCCCGGGGGCGGCCCCCCGCGGCCGCCCCGCCACTGAGAAGGACAAGAACGAGGGGTTTCAGCTCCTGCTCCGCTACGCCTGCCGGGCCTGCCATCCGTTCGATGAAAGCGGCGGCGTGGTCGCCCCCGACCTCGACGCGGTGAGGGAGCGCCTCAAGGCCGGGTGGGTGGCGCGGTTCATCGAAGCGCCCCAGTCCGTTGACCCGGGGTCGCCGATGATCAAGCTGGGGGTGAGCGCGGCCGGGTCCCGCCAGATCGCCGCCGCGCTCTCGGGTGACGAGGCCCCGGCCGGGGCGGAGCCGTTCCCTCCCGCAGCCGCCTCCAAGGGAGAGACCCTCTACGCCGGCCTCGCGTGCGCGGGCTGCCATGGGGGGAGGCAAACGTGGGCCCGCCCCGAGGGGCCCCCGGACCTCACCCACATCGGGGACAAGTTCCAGCCCGATTGGCTGCGCGCGTTCTTGCAAAAACCTTCCACCATGCGCTTTTGGCTCAAGGTCCGGATGCCCGACTTCCGCCTGAACGACGGGGAGGCGGACGCCGTCGTCCGCTATTTCCTCCGCCAGCGGCGCGACGTCAACGCGAGGGCCTCCTCACCGGCGGAAGGCGCAGCGTCCGCCGCAACCCCCGCCGGCATCGGAAGGGGAAAAATCCTTTTTGACGAATATGAATGCGCCAAGTGCCACCCCGCCCTGGGCGCCTCCCTGAAGCCGGAGGAGGACCTCGCGTCCTTGGCCCCCTCCCTCCACGACGCGGGAAGCCGCCTCCGCCCCGGGTGGGTGCTGCGCTTCCTCCGGGATCCCCAGCCGGTCTACCCGGGGACCAAGATGCCCAACTTCTTCTTCGATTCGGGCCAGCCCATCGAGGAGGACGCCGAGGCGAAGCTGGCCGCGGTCGCCGGCTACCTGATGACGCTCCGGCAGGGGCAAAGCCTTCGCTCACCAAAATGAAGGAGGGGACTCCCAGGGAGCCCCCTCCGCTGCAAGAATTCGATTTCAGGAGAACTTTATTGTTCCGCCCCGCCTGGGAGGCCTCCCAACGTCATGCGGCCCTTCGGGGTTGAACCGGATCGAGGGACGGTCCACTATGGGGTGCCGGCCGCTCCGCGCGGCGGCCCATTCCCACCAACGATGATTCGGGCTCAGGAGGGAGCGCCATCATGGGCGAACGTTTGGGGTACATCGGCTTGGGCAAGATGGGGTTGGCCCTCTCGCGGGCCCTCATTGCCGACGGCCACGAGGTCTCGGGCTACGATATCGACCCCGCGCGCATGCGGATGCTGAAGGAGGCCGGCGGCCATCCCGCCCCCTCGGCCAAGGAGGTGGCCGAGCGCTCGGACATCACCTTCTCCATCCTCCTCAAGCCCGGGCACGTCGAGGAGAACACCCTCGGCCCCCGCGGGGTCGCGGCGGCCGGGAAGAAGGGGCTCATCCACGTCGAGATGAGCACCATGTACCCGAGCTGGCAGGCGGAGCTGGCCGGGAAGCTGCGCGCCCAGGGCGTCGAGATGCTCGACGCCCCCATCTCGGGCTCCCACCCCAAGGTGGACGACCGCACCATCTCCATCATGGTCGGGGGGAAGAAGGAGGTGTTCGACCGGGTCTATCCCGTCCTCAAGCCCCTGGCGGTGAGCGTGGACTACACCGGCCCGAGCGGCACCGGGGCCACCATGAAGGTGGTGACCAACCTCTTCGTGAACTCCGCCGTGGCGCTCCTGTGCGAGACCATCCTCCTCGGGGAGCGCTGCGGACTCTCCCACGAGACCCTGATGACCTGCCTCTCCAAGGGCTCGGTGCGCGGCGCCATGCTCGAGCAGACCGCCCCCCGCATCATGAAACGGGACTTCGCCCCGCGCGGCGCGGTGGAGATCTTCGTCAAGGACATGGGGATGGCCATCCAGCTGGCCAAGGAGAAGGGCTTCGAGCTCCAGGTGGTGAAGGCGGCCCGGGAGATGTTCCTGCGGGCCGAGGCCGCGGGCTGGGCCAAGGACGACGCCGCCCGCGTCCTCGAGGTTTACGAGGGCAAGGATCGCAAGGCGTAGGCCGCTCACTGCGGAGGTAGGAGGTCCGTGGCAACGTCAGACGCCGAAGAGCGCATCTTGTCGAGCATCAACGCGGCGGCGGTCGTCGAGATGACGCGCGAGCTGGTGCGGCGGCCGAGCATCAATCCGCCGGGCGACTACGCGGCGGTGGCCGACTGCGCCGAGCAAATGATGCGCGAGGCCGGGCTCGCGGACATCCAGCGGTGCACCGGGGAGCCGGGCCGGCCGAACCTCATCGGCCGCCTGCCGGGGGCGGGCGGCGGGCCGGGCTTCTGCCTCTCCTCCCACATGGACGTGGTGGACCCGGGCGACCGCTCGGCCTGGAGGTTCCCCCCCTTCGAGGCCCGGGTCGAGGACGGGGCGCTGTGGGGGCGCGGCTCGGCCGAC
>JBBTDR010000022.1:0-6633 GCA_038042665.1 Nitrospinota bacterium | reverse complement strand
GTCACGGCGGCGAGGGCGGCCAGGGTGGTCCAGCACTCGAGAATGTCGGGCTGGCCCTCGACCACGCGGGGCCCGTAGATGCGCTCGGTCTGCATGTAGAGATGATCCACCACATGGACGCCGGCGAATCCCGCCTGCTCGGCCAGCTGGACGACGCGCACCCACTCCTCCCACCTCACGTCCGGTCCTTGCCCATATGATTGAAGGAGAAGAGCGAAGCGCACCGGATCGTTGGCCGAAGGCAACGGCATGGGGGCTGGCATGGAGAGGGGTCCTCTTCGTGTGAAGGAGAAAAGTTCGCCGGAAGATTATGTACCAATTCCAGGCGGGCGTGTACGGGTCCGCTGGATCCGCTAGAGCAGGTTGCTCCCGCTCCCCGGGTCAAAGAGGTGCAAGCGCTCGGGGTTGGGGTAGAGGGTGATCTCCTGGCCTGTCCGGACTTCGGCGGTGGCCTCGACCCGGGCCGTCACGGAGGCGCCCGCGAGGTTCAGGTCCAGATAGATGTCCGACCCCACGGCCTCGACGATCTCGACCGCCGCGCGGAATGCGTTGTCCTCGGGACCGGCGGGCCGCAGGAGGAGGTCCTCCGGCCGCACCCCCAGGGTCACTTCCTTCTCCCGGTAGCTCTCCAGGCGCGGGGCCCTAGCGGCGGGCACCGCGACCCGGAAACCCTTTCCTTCCAGGAAAAGCCCACCGGCTCCGCCTTTCACGCGCGCGGGGAGGAAGTTCATCGAGGGGCTCCCGATGAACCCCGCGACGAAGAGGTTGGCGGGCTTCTGATAGACCTCCATCGGGGGGCCCACCTGCTGGACGTCGCCGTCCAGCATGATGACGATGCGGTCCCCCATCGTCATGGCCTCGACCTGATCGTGCGTGACGTAGACCGAGGTAGCCTGGAGCTGGCGGTGAAGCTTGAGGAGCTCGACGCGCGTTTGGACGCGCAGCTTGGCGTCCAGGTTGGAGAGGGGCTCGTCGAAGAGGAAGACGCGCGGGTTGCGGACGATGGCCCGCCCCACGGCCACCCGCTGGCGCTGGCCGCCCGAGAGCTGGCGGGGATAGCGCTGGAGGAGGTGGTGGATGCCGAGGATGTCGGCCGCGCGCTTCACCCGCTCGTCGATCTCCTGCTTGGGCGCCTTCCGCATTTTCAGGCCGAAGGCCATGTTCTTGTAGACGGTCATGTGGGGGTAGAGCGCGTAGTTCTGGAACACCATGGCGATGTCGCGCTCGCCGGGGAGGATGTCGTTCAGCAGGCGGCCGTCGAGGTAGATGTTCCCGCCCGTGATCTCCTCGAGGCCGGCGATCATGCGGAGGGTGGTGGTCTTCCCGCAGCCGGAGGGGCCCAGGAACACCACGAACTCGCCGTCGTGGATGGAGAGGGAAACGTCCCGGACGGCGGTGACCTCGCCGAATTTCTTGTGCACGTTCTCGAGAACCAGTTCACCCACGGGAAGGCCTCCACGCGCGCCGCTGCGGGAAACGGACCCCCGCAAGCTAGACCATCTTCGCACTTTTGTTCAAGGAGGGATTGCCCGGAGGGCCGGGACGCATCCCGAAAGTGTTTCACATATTGGGCCGGTCAAGGGATGAATTCGGTCATGCACTATGCGGGAAACCTGGATGAAACTTGGGCGCAATTCTCCTGTCAAGAAAAACCCGATATAATTTCCCGCGTCTCACTTCAGCCGGCCCGAAGGGGGGTGCTTCGTTCGAGAGGCCGGTCCCGTCTCCATTCGTGTCCGCCGTTCCCGTCAGGTCGGCGGTGATGAACGGCGGCTCGGCGCAGTTGAACCGGAAAAGGAGGGCAGTCCATGCGGCGGTTCCTCAGTGGGTGTTTGTTCGTGGCGGTGGCGATGGCTCCGCTTTCGGCCCTCGCCCAGGGGATCACGTGGTGGGAGCACAGCAACCCGCCCCACAACAAGTATTCTCAGGAGTTGGTGGCTGATTGGAACAAGAAGCACGCCAACATGCAGGTGCAGTACGAGTTCTTCGCGATGACCCCCTACTTCAAGAAGCTCTCGGCCGCGCTCTCGACCAAGTCCGCCGCCGACATATTCACGGTCATCGACACGCTTCTCCCCAGCTTCACGGCGAAGAACGTCCTCGCGCCCATCCGGCCCGAGTGGCTGGGCTACAAGGACCTGGAGGACATGAAGAAGGCCTACCTCCCGGGCGCCTTGGACGGCTATATCCACGAGGGCAAGCTCTATGCCGTCCCCCCCATCGCCTCCGTCTTCAGCCTTTACCTCAACAAGGACCACTTCCGGGAAGCGGGGTTGGACCCCGACAAGGACTATCCCCGCACCTGGGAGGACATCGCCAAGGTCGGCCAGAAGCTGGTGAAGCGCGAGGGCAACACCATCACGCGCGAGGCCTTCGACTTCGCGATGCACTCCTCGGCCTGGACCATGTGGTACCTGGAGGCCCTCATCCGGCAGTACGGCGGGAGCGTCCTGGACGCCGCCGGGAAGAAGTGCACGGCGAACGGCGAGGCGGGCGTGAAGGCCATGGAAGTGCGGGCCATGTACGCCCGCAAGTACAAGATCTCGGACCCGACGGTGAGCGTGGGGACCAACGCCCTCCCCGCGGACGACGTGCCCAAGGGCCGGGTCTCGATGTTCATCAGCCACGCGGGGAGCGTGGCGCAGTTCGGGCCCAAGGTGATGGAGCACGTCAAGGTGGTTCCCTTCCCCCAGGTGAACCCCGCCAAGCCCGTTAGCATCGTCTATGGCTTCGCGCTTGCGGTGAACCCGCATATCTCTGAGGCGAAGCAGAAGCAGATGCACGACCTGATCCGCCATCTCACCCAGAACCCCAAGGAATGGTACGAGAAGACCTCCTACCCCTATCCGAGCGCGAACTTCTTGCAGCTGCCCGGGATGGAGGAGGCGAAGAAGACGCGCTACCTCGACGTCTTCGTCGGCGACATCAAGACGGGCGTCTTCGTCACCCGCTCGCCCTACTTCATCGAGATCAGCGACGCGATGCACCGCGCCATGGAGCGCGTGGTCCTGAAGGGTGAGGAATCGAAGAAGTCCCTCGACCAAGCATGCCAGGAGATCGACGCGGCGCTGGCCAAGCCGATCGGCGGATAGTCAGGGATGGCGACGGCCCAGGCGCGGCCCAGGCCGGGGCTTCCGAGCCTGTTCCGGCGGGGCAGGGTCTGGAGGGGGGAGCTCTCCCTCCAGACCCGCCTCTGCTGGGCGGGGTTCCTCTTCGTCCTTCCCGCCCTCCTGCACCTGCTCATCTTCAAGTTTTACCCCATGCTTGAGGCCGCCCGGCTGAGCTTCTTCCGCTACAACCTCATGAGCCCGCCCGTGTTCAACGGGCTGGGGAACTACAAGGCCATCTGGGAGAACCCGCTCTTTCATCAGTCCTTCTGGGTCTCGGCCAAGTACATGTTCGGCGTCTCCATCCCGGAGTGGTTCCTCGCGCTGGGCTTCGCCATTCTCTTGAACCGTCAGATGCCCGGCCGATCGTTCATCCGGCTGGCTTACTTTTTCCCCATCGCCATGTCCCAGATCGTGGTCGCCATGGTCTGGAAGTTCATGTACAACCCCCTCGGGCTGGTGAACACCCTCCTCGGGTACATCGGGATCGGGCGAACCAACTGGCTCTCCACCGAGGAGACGGCCCTGCCCGCCCTCATCGCCATCGGCATCTGGCGGGGCATCCCGCTGTTCGGGGTCATCTATCTCGCGGGGCTCCAGTCCATCCCCAAGGAGTACCACGAGGCTGCGGCCATCGATGGCGCGGGGCCCTGGCAGCGCTTCCTCTACGTCACCGTACCGCTCCTGCTGCCCACCATCCTCTTCGTCATGGTGATGTCGATGCTCTCGGCCGTGAAGGTCTTCCTGAACCCCTTGGTGATGACGGAGGGCGGCCCGAACGGAACGACGCGGGTGCTCCCCTACTTCATCTACGAGACGGGCTTCGCCTACCACCGGATGGGGGAGGCGGCCGCCGCCTCGATGGTGCTCTTCGTATTTGTCTTCGGCCTGACCTTGCTCCAGCTGAGGCTGCTGCGCCGGGGAGGGATGGGATGAGCCAGAAGGCGCTGCTGCGCTGGGGGGGATGGCTCGTCACCCTCTTCACGCTCGCGGGTATCGGGCTGACGCTCCTGCCCTATTTTTGGATGGTCTCTTCCTCCCTCAAGACGGGAAGTGAGGTGTTCGAGCTGCCCATCCGGTGGCTTCCCCGGTTGCCTCAGTGGGAGAATTATCCGAACACTCTGTCCCGGGGGCAATTCCCCACCTACTTCTTCAACAGCGCGGTGGTGGCCCTGGCGGTGATGGGGGGGAACCTCCTCTTCTGCAGCTTGGCCGGGTACGGGCTCTCGAAGTTCCGCTTTCCCTACCGTGAGACATGCTTCCGGTTCATCCTTAGCACCATGATGCTGCCCCTGGAGATCGTCCTGGTACCCACCTTCCTCGTCGTGCGGCAGTTCGGGCTGGTGAACAACTACGGGGGGCTCATCGTCCCCCTCGCGGTGGACGCCTTCGGAATCTTCCTCATGCGCCAGTACATCAAGGACCTGCCGGACTCCCTCATCGAGGCGGCGCGGCTGGACGGCTGCAGCGAGTTCGGCATCTTCTGGCGCATCATCCTGCCGAACTGCAAGCCCGCGCTCGGGGCGCTGGCCCTCCTCACCTTCCGCGACAACTGGGACCAGTTCCTCTGGCCCCTCATCATCGCCTCGAAGGACACCCTCAAGACCTTCCCCCTGGGTCTCGCCCAGATGGAGGGCATCGACTCGGCCGCCTACCACGAGATCATGGCGGCGGCCGTGATAGGCATGATCCCGACCGCGCTGGTCTTCCTGCTCTTCCAGCGGGCCTTCGTGCGCGGGATTGCGCTTTCGGGGTTGAAGGAATAAGGCCGCATCCAACCGGTTCCGTCATTCGATAGATTCGGCGTCTTGCATTTGATGGGGGGGGAAGGCAATTCCTGGATTTGCGCGGTTTGGCAGGGGTGTGGACGGAGGAAGGCTCGGGGCGGACGGCGTCCTCGGCCGCATAGCCGTGGGGCGGTCCGCGCCGGGGGCCGCCCCCGCCCGTTCCAGCCGGCGAGCGCCCTGGGGACGATTTCAGCCTCGGAATGGAGCGACCTCCACGGCTCGCCCGGTGTTCATGCTCTCGATGATGGCCTCGAGGACGGCCACCACCTCCAGCCCTTCGGGCCCGCCCGTCTCGGGCCGGCCTCCCTCGCGGATGCAACGGCTGAATTCCTTGAGCTGCTCGGCCACGGGGTCGCCGGCCTCGACCGGCAGTTCCTTGCGCGCGTTCTCGTCCCTTCCCTGGAAATAGAGCCTCGTCCCGTCCTCTTCGCTCCAGGCAGCGCCGTCCGTCCCGAAGGCGGAGAGGTTGATCATCTTGGGGATCACGAGGGTGGTGCCGAGGTAGCCGAGGGGGCCGCTTTCAAACTCGAAGATGGCGGAAGTGACGTCGTTGAGGCTTGTCCGGCCGAGGAGCTTCTTGCTGAACGCCGAGAGGCGTTTCACCGGCCCGGCGAGATAGTGGAAGTTGTCCACCATGTGGACGCCCTGGCCCGTCATCCCTCCGGCCGGGCGCTCGGCGGGATCGGTCCGCCAGCCCGGTTTGGGGTTTTGCCAGTTCGGTATGGAAAAGTTCGCCTCGAGCTGGTGGAGCATCCCGAGGGCGCCCTGCTCGATCATCCCGCGGATGCGGCGGGTGGCCCCGAGGCGGCGGCGATGGTGGCCGACCTGGAGGACGACTCCCGCGCGGGCCGTCTCGCGGATGGACCGCCGCGCGTCGGCGACCGTCAGGGTGAGGGGCTTGTCGACGAAGACATGCTTTCCGGCCGAGGCGGCCTCGCAGATGATACCGGCATGCGTGGAATGCGGGGTGGCGATGAGGACGCCTTCCACCTCGCTGTCCTTGAGGACATCGTCCAGGCGGTTTGCCTGCCGGCAGCCGTACTTCTTGGCGAATGCCCGCCGCGTTTCCTGGGTCCGGGAGAAGCAACTGACGATCTCGCACGCCCCGCTCTTCAGGGCGCCGTCGGCGAGAACATGGCCCCATCCGCCCAACCCCACGGCCGCTAGGCGCACCTTTCCGCTTGCCATGCCGGTTCCTTCTCGGGCGCCCGCGTCCACGTTCGCCGAGGGGCCTCAACCTTTGGAGCGTCCGCTATGGGCGCGGCGCCTCCCGTCCGGCCGGAAAACCGGGCGCGCCCCATCCTTCCGGAGCACGACGGCGTACTTGTAGCGGCCCGCGGAATAGTAGCTGCGGAAGAACTCGAGCGCTTCTCCCTTGTCGCTGCGGGAGAATGTCTCGATGTACACGACCGGCGAAGTGATGCCGACGCCGAGGAGCTCGGCGATGCGATGGTCCGCGATGCGGGCTTCGATGGTCTGATGATATTCCCCGATTGTATAGCCCAACCGCTCCTCGAAGATCTTCGACATCGAGTGCCGCCGGAGGTCCCGCGCCTGTATCCGCTTCATCAAGGCGGCGGGCAAGAAGTGGGTCACGTAGCTGAAGGGCCGGCCGTCCGCGATGCCGATGCGCTGGACGCGGAAGACGGGGGTTTCGGGGTGAAGGCCGAAAAAATCCGACAATTCGGGGAGGCAGGGAACGGAATCGACGGAGAGCAGGCGGGTCTCCATCCCCTGTC
>JBBTDR010000021.1:0-7637 GCA_038042665.1 Nitrospinota bacterium | reverse complement strand
CTTCTCCTTGCCCCTCTCCTACGCCGAGGCGGTGCTGGACCCGCGGGGCCTCAAGATCCGCATCCTGAACCTGGAGCATCCGCGGGGGAGCATCCCCATGGCGGAGTCGAGTTTTCCCCCGCCGGGCGGGCGCGCGGGGGGTTAAGTCCGATTTCGCGGAACTCCGTTGCAGGGCCCGCCCGGGAAGGTTAGACTCCCGGTCCGTGGGGTTCCATCCGCCGTCGCCAGGCCGTGCCCGGCCTTGCCCCTAAGGAGTTGAATCTTGAGGGTGAAACTCGCCAAGACCGCCGGTTTCTGCTGGGGAGTCGAGCGGGCGCTCGACATCGCCCTCGACACCGCCAACGAGGCCACGGGCCCCGTGTTCACCCACGGGCCGCTCATCCATAACCCCCAGACGGTCGATCTCCTGAAGGAGAAGAACGTCCACGTCTCGGACGTGAACGGCACCCCGGCGAGCGGGGGGCTGCTCGTCATCCGGGCCCACGGCATCTCGCCCCAGGTGCGCGAGCGGCTGCGCGGCTCGGGGGCCGCCATCCGGGACGCGACCTGCCCCCTGGTGGCCAAGGTGCACGGCATCATCCGCAAGCACTCCCGGCAGGGCGCCTTCACCGTCATCATCGGGGAGCGGGGCCACCCCGAGGTGGAGGGCCACATGGGCTACGCCGAGGCGGGCAGCCGCCTCGTGACCGGCCTCGAGGACGTGGAGAAGCTCCCCCCGTTCGATGGCGGGGTCGTGGTCGTCGCCCAGACCACCATCAACATGGGCGAATGGGGCCACGTGGTGGACGCCCTCCAGGCCAAGTATCCCCAGGCCCAGATGTTCAACACCATCTGCGACGCCACCGAGGTGCGCCAGGAGGAGGTCCGCAAGCTGGCGCCCGGGGTGGACCTCATGGTGGTGGTCGGGGGCCGGAACAGCGGCAACACCAACCGGCTGGCCGAGGTGGCCCGCGAGGCGGGGGCCGAGGCCATCCTGATCGAGACCGAGCGGGAGATCGACCCGGCCTTCCTCCAGAAGTTCGGGCGCATCGGGGTGACGGCCGGGGCTTCCACCCCGGACTGGATGATCCGCCGCGTGGTGAACCGCATCGAGGCCATCCCCGATCCCCGCGCCGGGGCGCGGGGTTGGCTCTTCCAGGGGCTCAAGACCCTCTCGCGGGCGAACGTGCTCCTCATGCTGACGGCGGCGCTGGGCTCGGTGGCGGCCCAGGCCCTGGGCGGCTACCCGCGCAGCGGCACCCTGGTGGCGGTGGCCGCCTTGTACATCTTCTGCCTCCACACCCTGAACCGCTGCGCCAGCTACGAGGCGGACCGCTACAACGAGCCCAACCGGGCGCTCTTCTACGAGCGCCACCGCGGGGCGCTCGTCGCGGCGAGCGCGGCGGCGGGGCTGGGCGCCCTGGCGCTGGGCGCCTGGGTCTCCCCGGCGGCGGCGGTGACCCTCGCCGCGGGACTCGTGCTCGGCGTCTTCTTCAGCCTGCGGCTCGAGCCCCGGGCCCTCGGGGTGGGGCGGGTGCTGAACTTCCCCGCCTCCAAGGCTCTGGTGGTGACGGCCGGCTGGACGGTGACCCTGGCCCTGCTGCCCGCGGTGGCCTTCCCGGACCGGGCGGGGCCCGCGGGGTGGGTGGCCGCGCTCTTCGTGTTCGGCCTCGTCCTCTTCCGGGCGGGCCTCATCGAGCTGCGCGACGTCCAGGGGGACCGCATCGTTGGCAAGCGGACCCTCCCGATCGTCCTCGGCAAGGAGCAGACCGAGGCCATCCTCGGGGCCCTCCTCGCCGCCCTCGCCGCCGTGCTCTGGGCCAGCGCCGTCCAGGGGATGGCCGCGGCTCCCGCCGCGTGGGCGATGATCCTGCCGGTGGCTTATTCGGGGCTTTCGATGTGGATGTTCAAGCGGCGGATCCTCGGGCACGGCGGGCTCACCGAGGCGGCGGTGGACCTGCACCTCATCCTCGCGGGCCTCCTGGCCCTCTCGGCGTAGTGTCGTGCCCCGGGAACAGCTTTCAAAAGTGGAAACCAGAAACCAAAGACTGTCATTCCGAGCGCCAGCGAGGAATCTGCTTGTGCACCAGCAGATTCCTCAGTCGCCGCGCTCCTTCGGAATGACACCTTGGGCCGGTTTCTCCTGCAAGGTATTCCTGGGGCACGACACTAGGACTTGGTTTCATAACCCCTCGCCCACAGTACCCTGTACGGCAAAAGCCTTGGTTTTATAGGATTTCTGGCAGAGGTGGAAACATCGTGCACGGGGTATGAAATGATTTCTAGATTTGCGGGCGGGCCCGCCGGCGGCAGGGGAAATTTCCCGGAAAGAGGAAGAGGCCCGGCTGGGCCGGGCCTCCGGGGCGCGCGGGCCGGCGGTGGCGCTCAGCCGCCCCGCGCGGCGCGCTTCGAGGCCTTGAGTGGGTTGAGCTTCTTCTCAAGCGGCGCCGCGAAGTCCACCTTGATGTGGGTGGCGAGGGGGCAGCGGCCCCGCTCCCAGCGGTTCGCGGGGTTGGGGAACTTGGTGCAGAACTTCCCCTTGGGCAGTTCCACGATGTGGGTGCAGGCCTTGCCGTCGTCCCCGCTGAGGCACTCCTCCACGATGGGGACGCAGCTGGCGTCGTTGTACCCGCACGCGTTCTGGCCGTTCGTCCCCTTCGCGGCGAAGTGGCAGTAGATGGGCGTTCCCAGGATGGTGCATTGCATGGCGATGGGCCTCGGCGAGGAAATCCTGGCTCGGAGCCGGGGTCCCAGCGGGCCGGCTCCCCGTTTCAAGGCGGGCAAGTCTAGGGAATTCCCGGGCCGGATGCAACCCCGGGGCGGGGCCGCCGAAATTAATGGCCAAGAAACAATCGCGTAACACCCAGGAAACAATGTCCGGCTAAAAGGAATCCGCCGGTTCGGGGGGCATTGGAGCTCCCGAGATTGACCTGGATCGGCGGCGTGCTATAGTCGGAGCGGACTCCATCCATCCCGGGTGACTGCCTCGTTACGGGAGAAAACGCATGCGACTGATCGTGGCCATCATTAAGCCTTTCAAGATGGACGAGGTGAAGGAGGCCCTGGGGGCCGTCGGGGTGGCGGGCATGACGGTGACCGAGGTCAAGGGCTTCGGGCGGCAGAAGGGCCATACCGAGCTCTACCGCGGCAGCGAGTACGTCGTTGACTTCCTGCCCAAGATCAAGCTCGAGATCCTCGCCGAGGATGGCAAGGTCAGGGGAATCGTCGACACCATCATGAAGGCGGCGAGGACGGAGAAGATCGGCGACGGGAAGATTTTCGTCCAGCCTGTCGAGGACGTCATCCGCATCCGGACCGGAGAGCGCGGCGAGGAAGCGATCTAGCCGGATTCTCCATGACACCTTCCCTGAGTCTCCTCGGCCAACAGACGCGCGAACTGATCGAAGCGGTTCCCGCGGCCGGCCGGTGGGAGCGGGGGGCTTTCCTCCGGCACGTGAAGGAGCAGCACGCCCGGGGGAACTCCCTCATCGTCGAAGCGCACCGCGAGGGAGCGGGAGGAATCGAGCTCGCCTCGGCCCGCGCCTCCCTCCTGGACGCCATCCTCAAGCAGGTGTGGGAGCAGGCCGTCCGCTCCGGGGAGGAGGGCGCCTCAGGCGAGGACCCCTCCTGCGCGCTGCTCGCCATCGGGGGCTACGGCCGGGGGGAGCTCTCCCCGGCCTCCGACATCGACCTCCTCTTCGTCCTGCCCAAGCGCTCGGCCGGGGTGAGCCGATTCGTGCGGGCCGTGCTCTACCTCCTCTGGGACGCGGGGTTCACCATCGGCCACAGCGCCCGCACCATCGCGGAGTGCCTCAAGATCGCCCGCGACGACTACCAGAGCGAGACCTCGATGCTCGAGCACCGGCGGGTCGCCGGGAGCCGGGAGGTCCAGGAGGAGTTCACCCGGCGCTTCGGCGCCCACCTCGAGCGCGTGGGCAAGACCTCCCACCTGAGGAGGCGCCTGGCCGAGCGGGCGGAGCGCTACCGCTCCTGGGACCCCTCGGTCTACGTCCAGGAGCCGAACATCAAGGAGAGCGCCGGCGGGCTTCGGGATTTCCACGCCGTCCTCTGGCTGAGCCGGGACTTCGGCGCCAAGGGCTTCGACGACATCCGGAAGCGCGGCTGGCTTCCGGAGGCGGAGTGCGCCGCGGCGCGGGAGGCCTACGGCTTCATGCTGCGGGTGCGGGCCCAGCTCCACATCCAGGCCGGAGCGAAGAACGACATGCTGACTTTTCCCGCCCAGGCCGAGGCCGCCCCCGCGCTCGGCTACCAGGACACCGAGAGCGCGATGGCCGGCGAGAACCTGATGCGGGACTACTTCATGCGCGCCCGCGCCCTCCACACCTTCTGCCGGGACTTCTACGAAGTGCTCGAGGAGCAGCTCAGGCGGCGGCGCTGGATGAACCGCCGCCCGCGGCTGGAGCCCATCGAGGGCGGGCTCGCCCTCCAGGAGTTCCACACCCTCGTCCTCCAAAACGGCGGCCGGGCCGTGCTCGATCGGCCCCAGGGGCTCATGGGGGTGTTCGAGGCCCAGTACCGCTTCGGCTGCCGCCTCTCGCCCGAGCTGCGCGCCTTCGTGCGGCGCAGCCTCGACTCGGTGGACGAGCGCTTCCGCACCTCGCCCGAGGTGCGCGAGAGCTTCTTCCGCATCCTGGAGGGGAAGGCCGGGGTGGCCCGCGTCCTCCACGAGATGCACGCCCTGGGCTTCCTGGGGCGCTACTTCCCCGAGTTCGAGCCCCTGACCTGCTTCGTCCAGTACGACCACTACCACCGCTACACCGCCGACGAGCACACCCTGCTCACCCAGGCCTCGCTCGACAACCTCGCCTACACCAAGGACCTGCCGCTCCAGGCCTTGGCCCACATCCACCGCGAGATGGAGCGCACCCACATCCTGCGCCTGGCGCTCCTCTTCCACGACATCGGCAAGGCGCGGGGCCCGCGCCACGTGCACAAGAGCGCCGCGGCGCTGCCCGAGATCATCCCCCGGCTGGGCCTGCCCGCCGACGAGGGGAGGGTCGTCGAGTTCCTCGTGGTCAACCACATGGAGATGTGCTACACGGCCGAGCGGCGCGACATCGAGGACCCCGCCCTCATCGCCCGCTTCGCCGAGAAGATGGGCACCGCCGAGCAGCTCCAGATGCTCTACCTCATGACCTACGCCGACGTGACGTCGGTGGCCCCCGGCATCTGGAACGAGTGGCGGGCCGTCCTCCACCAGGAGCTCTACCGGAAGGTCCTGCGGGCGCTGGAGTCGGGCGAGGAACTCCAGCGCAAGCGCCTGGCCGAGGACGTGAGCGGCCAGGTCGCCCTCGAGGCCCGGGCGGCGGCCAGCCGGGCGGAGGGGAGCGCCATCCGCCGCCACGTGGAGGGCATGCCCGAGCGCTACCGCCGGGGCACCCCCCCCCAGGAGATCCTGCGCCACATCGAGCTCGGCCAGCGGCTGGAGGGCGAGGGCCGCGCCTGCGTCGTGGACGTCACCCACCGCCGCCGGCTGGGGAACACCCTGCTCACCCTCGTGTGCCGGGACCGGCTGGGCCTCTTCGCCATGATCGCCGGCACCCTGGCCGCCTTCGACCTGAGCATCCTCGACGCCAAGGTCTACACCCGGGCGGACGGGCTCGTGGTGGACAGCTTCCAGGTGGTGGACGCCGAGGGCAAGGTGGTGGCCGACCCGGCGCCGTGGGATCGCTTCCGCGAGGTGATGGAGGACCTCCTCGCCGGGCGCGCCTCCCTCGACGAGGTGCTGGGCAAGAACCGCCGCTTCCTCCGCCTCAAGCAGCGGGTGCATTTTGACATCCCGACCGTGGTCGAGTTTGATCTCCAGGCCAGCGAGGACGCCACCGTCCTGGAGGTCATCACCCCGGACCGGCACGGGCTCCTCGCCCGCATCGCCCGCTTCCTCGCGGACGAGGGCATCTCGATCTCGCGGGCCAAGATCGCCACCGAGGGCCCCCGGGCCGTGGACGCCTTCTACGTCACGGACGCCGTGGGGAAGAAGATCACCGACATGGCGCGCCTGCGCGAGGTGTGCGAGCTCCTCGCCGCGCTCCTGGGCGAGGGCCAGCCCCGGTCGGTGACGGCATGAGGCCGGCGGGGGGCGACCGGATTTCCGGCGGGGCCTGAAAAGGCACGCTTTCCCATTCCATCCCAGCAAGGAGGGTTCACCCCGATGGCGAGTGGAGCCAAGAAGAAACCGGCGGCGGGCGGGACCGGCACCCCGGCGGATGTGCTGAAGCTGGCGAAGGACAGCGGCGCGAAGATGGTGGACTACCGCTTCTGCGACATGCCCGGCATGTGGCAGCACTTCTCGTCCGTGATCCACACCCTCGAGGAGGAGACCTTCAAGGAGGGCGTGGGCTTCGACGGGTCGAGCATCCGCGGGTTTCAGGCGATCCAGGAGAGCGACATGCTCCTGATGCCGGACCCCAAGACGGCCTTCATCGACCCCTTCCTCGAGATACCGACCCTGGTCCTCCTCTGCGACATCAAGGACCCGGTCACCCTCCAGCTCTACACCCGCGACCCGCGCCATGTGGCCATCAAGGCGGAGCGCTACCTGAAGTCCACCGGCATCGGCGACGTCGCCTACTTCGGCCCCGAGGCCGAGTTCTTCGTCTTCGACAGCGTCCGCTACAACCAGGCCGAGAACCACGCCTTCTACGAGGTGGACTCCGTCGAGGCGGCCTGGAACACCGGCGGCGAGGACCCCAACCTCGGCTACAAGGTGCGTTACAAGGAGGGCTACTTCCCCGTGCCCCCCTCCGACACGCTCCAGGACGTCCGCTCCGAGATGGCCATGCTCATGGAGGACATGGGCGTCGAGATTGAGGTCCACCACCACGAGGTGGCCACCGCCGGCCAGTGCGAGATCGACATGAAGTTCGACTCGATGGTGGTCATGGCCGACAAGCTCCTCAAGTACAAGTACGTGGTCAAGAACGTGGCGCGGCGCCACGGCAAGACGGCCACCTTCATGCCCAAGCCCATCTTCCAGGACAACGGCTCCGGCATGCACGTCCACCAGAGCCTCTGGAAGAACGGCAAGAACCAGTTCTTCCACGCCGGCTCCTACGGCGACCTCAGCCAGACGGCCCTCTACTACATCGGCGGCCTCCTGCACCACTCCCCGGCCCTGCTCGCCCTCACCAACCCCACGACGAACAGCTACCGCCGCCTCGTGCCCGGCTACGAGGCCCCCATCAACCTCATCTACAGCTGCCGCAACCGCAGCGCCTGCGTCCGCATCCCCATGTACTCCCACAGCGAGAAGTCCAAGCGCGTCGAGTACCGCTGCCCCGACGCCTCCTGCAACCCCTACCTCGCCTTCGCGGCCATGCTCATGGCGGGCATCGACGGCGTCCAGAACAAGATGCTGCCCCCGCAGCCCATCGACAAGAACCTCTACGACCTGGCCCCCGAGGAGAAGGCCAAGGTCCAGCAGACCCCGGGCAGCCTCGACGCGGTCCTCGACAACCTGGAGCGCGACCACGATTGGCTCCTCAAGGGCGACGTCTTCACCAAGGACATGATCGAGACCTGGATCGCCTACAAGCGCGAGATGGAGGTGGACGCCATCCGGCTCCGGCCCCACCCCCACGAGTTCGCCCTGTACTACGACATCTAGCCTTCGGCCGAAGCCGGAGCTGGGGCCCCCC
>JBBTDR010000020.1:0-1029 GCA_038042665.1 Nitrospinota bacterium | reverse complement strand
GGCCTTCGTCTCCGTCAACGCTCGATTCGAGATGGGGCGCACCCGCCTCTTCCTTGCCTCGCTCGCTCACGCCCAAGGGAGAGGCGAAGCGGTTGCGGCCCACCTGAGCGAGGCTCGCTCCTTGTTCCGAGACTTGCGCGTCCCAAAGTATCAGGATCGGTCTGAGCGGCTTGCCAGGGAGCTTGGGGTGTCCGTTTCAGAGGAACCCGCCCGATGATTCCCCGATAGAGTGCCGAAATAACCCCCCGCCTCTCCTTGCCCCGCCCCCGGCCGATGTGCCATAAGCCAGGGAGCACGCCTTTTTCCCTCCCTATCCCCGAGAGGTGAGCGCCCATGCGAGAGGTCGTCATCCTCAGCAGCGTCCGCACGGCGGCCGGGGCCTTCGGCGGGGCCCTCAAGGACATGACCGCGCCGCAGATGGGGGTCGCCGCCGCCCGGGAGGCCGTCCGCCGCTCGGGGGCCGCGCCCGGGCACTTCGACGAGGCCGTCTTCGGCCACGGCTGGCAGGCCGGGGCGGGCCCCAACACCGCGCGGATCGTGTCCGTGGGGGCGGGCCTCCCCCAGGAGGTGCCCGCCTTCACCGTGAACAAGCGGTGCGGGTCGAGCCTGAAGGCCGCCGCGCTGGCGGCCCAGGCCATCCGCGCCGGGGACGCCGAGGTGGTGCTCGCCGGGGGGACGGAGAGCACGAGCAACGTGCCCTACATCCTGCCCGGCGCGCGCTGGGGGGTGCGCTTCGGCCACGCCGAGTTCCTCGACCTCATCTACAAGGACGGCTACATGTGCCCCCTCGCGGGCCAGCTCATGGGGGTCACGGCCGAGAACCTCGCCGAGCGCTACCACGTCACCCGCGAGGAGCAGGACGCCTTCGCCCTGGAGAGCCAGGAGAAGGCCCTGGCCGCCCTCCAGGGAGGGCGCTTCGGGGAGGAGACGGTGGCCGTCGAGCTCCCCGGCAGGAAGGAGGCGGCCGCCTTCGGGGCGGACGAGACCCCGCGCGCGGGCCTCTCGCTGGAGAAGCTCGCCAAGCTCAAG
>JBBTDR010000019.1:0-12152 GCA_038042665.1 Nitrospinota bacterium | reverse complement strand
TCGCGCGCCGCGGCCGAGCCTTCGGCCGGAGGAGGGGGGGAGAGCCTCCCGAACGAAAAGATTGCGGGACTCCGCCCTTTAGAGCGGAAACGGCGGCTTCACCCCCTCCGGCACCGGCACCTCGAAGGCGTTCACCGTCATGCTCACCATGGCGTAGTGGCCGAGGAGGACGGTGAGGTCGAGGGCGCCCTTCTCCCCGAACTGGGCCACCACCGCCCGGTAGGCGGCGTCCCCCACGAACTTGGTCTCCAGGAGCTCGGTGGCGAAGTCGTAGACGGCCGCCTCGTCCGCCTTCATGTCCGGGGGCCGCCGCCGCACCCGCAGGGCGTCGATGATGGCGGGGTCCAGGCCCCCCTTCACCGCGTGGGGCTCGTGCGCCTGGAAGGGGTACTGCGCCTTCATGAGGCGGGCGGCGATGAGGATGGCGAACTCCGAGAGCCTCGGCGGGAGGGCGGTCTTGAAGCGCAGGTACTCCCCCACCGGCTCGAGCTTGTCCAGGTACTCGGGGCTGCGGATCCAGACCGTGAACGGCCCCCGGAAGGCCCCGCGCGGCCCCGAGGTGATCCGGTCGTAGAGCTTCCGCTGCGCTTCGGACATCTGCTCCAGTGGAATGACGGGCAAACGGGCCACGGCGTACCTCCCTCGCTGAGAATCGGGAATCCCGGCCGGCGGGGGCCCGCCGGCGCTCCGGCCGGGCCGCGCTGGGACGCCCTAGGTCGCGGAGCCCCCTCCCCCCAGCTCCCCCGTCCCCATCCACCGCCGGAAGAGCGTGACCGCGGCCAGCACCAGGGCGCACTGGATGAAGGAGTAGGCCGCGACGTGCGGCAAGGGCGAATCCTGGAGGATCACGTAGAGGGCGATGGACATCACCTCGTTCCCCTCGGAGAAGAGGAGGATCGAGGAGTTCAGCTCCCGCATGTAGATGAGGAAGAGGGTGAGCCAGGCGGCCAGGGCGCCCGCCTTGATGAGGGGCCAGCTCACGCGGACGAGGGTGCGCAGCCAGGTGGCCCCGCACATGCGGGAGGACTGCTCGAGCTCCTCGCTCACCGAGAGCATGACGGCCATGGTGTTCCGGGTGGAGACGGGCAGGTAGCGCGTGACGTAGGCGAGCATCATGATCCAGATGGTGCCGTAGATCGGGGTCTTGATGTAGGCCACGAGGATGCCCATCGCGAAGACGATGCCCGGCACGCTCACCGGCAGGTTCACGAAGAAATCCAGGACGTCGCGGAAGCGGCCGCTCTGGCGGACCAGCACGTAGGAGATCACCAGGGAGAGGCCCACCGCCACCGTCGCCCCCACCGCGGAGAGGAACAGGCTGTTCTGGATGGCGTCCCGCGTGAGGGGGAACTCGAAGAGCACCCAGGCGTAGTTGGCCAGGGTCACCCGGGAGGGGTCGAAGTGGCCGTGCCAGGAGTTGGAGATCGAGACGAGGAAGAGCACCCCCAGCGGCAGGAACACCCCGGCCGCCAGGTAGAGCAAGTTGAAGCCGAAGGCCGCCCACCGCCAGCGCCCCAGGTCGACGACCGAGGGGCGGTAGCCCTTCCCCGTCACGGTGGTGTAGTCGCGGCCCGCGATCAGCCACCGCTGCGCGAAGATCAGGAAGACGGTCAGGACGAAGAGGATCATTCCGGTGGCCGAGGCGAGGCTGAAGCTCCCCTTGGAGTTCTCGATGGCCTCGTAGACGAGCACCGGCAGGGTGCCGATCTGGGCGGGGACGCCCAGGACGGCCGGCACCGAGAACAGGCCCGCGCTCGTGATGAAGGTGAGGAGGAAGCCGAAGAGGATGCTGGGCGTGGCCAGCGGGATGGTGATGGTGAGGGTGGTGCGGAGCATGGAGGCTCCGGTCGTGCGCGCCGAGTCCTCGAGCGCGGGGTCCATCTTCTGGAGGGAGCCGATCGTGAAGAGGTACATGTAGGGGGTGAAGGAGATCCCCATCACCCAGATGATGCCCGGCATGGAGTAGATGTCGAACGGAGGGGCGCCGAAGCCCAGGGTGTTGACGAAGAACTTGTTGATGAGGCCCATCCGGGGCGAGGCCAGGAACATCCACCCCACGGCCAGGATGAGGGGGGAGAGGTAGAAGGGGATGAGGTTCAAGGGCTCCAGGAAGCGCTTGGCCGCCGAGTTCGTGCGGGCGTTGATCCAGGCCAGGGTGACGCCGGCGAAGGAGGCCAGGGCCGCGGTGCCGAGCGCGACGATCAGGGTGTTCACCACCCCGGCGGCGACGCGGGGGTTGCGGAGGAGCGCGGCGTAGTTCTGGAAGGAGAAGAACGCCGCCCCGTCCTTCTCGACGGTGAGGCTGTTCATGACAAGGGTGAGGATCGGGAAGCCGGCCAGGAAGATGGTGAGCAGCGAGAGGCCGGCCATCACGAAGCCGCCGAAGGTGAGATTGGAGAGCGCGCCCACCCTCCCCGGCCAGGCGGAGCCCCCCCACGATCCTTCGCGCGCCATCCTTCCCCGCCCCCGCCGGAACCCGCCCGCGCAAGGAAACTCCAGGCGGGGAGGCCAACCCCCCGCCTGGAGCGTGAGATCAGCCGGTGCGGACGGTTATTCCCCGCCGTCCTTCGGCTTGATCGGAGAGACCGCGTAGAACACTTTCCGGAACTCTTCCTGGGTCTTCTTGAAGTCGATTTCGGTCTGCGGGTTCGCCCAGTCGATGGGGATGAGGTCGAGCGTCCCGATCTTGGGCGAGGTGGCCTCCACCGCGGCCGGCACCTGGACGTCCTTCCGGGCGGCGCCGTAGGCCATGAGGGGGATCAGGATCTCTTGGCCCTTCTTGCCGTGGAAGAAGTCCACGAACAGCTTGGCCGTGCTCGGGTTGGGCGCGTTCTTGAGGATCATCATGTGGTAGCCGATGGCGACGGCCTTGTTGTCCGGGAAGAACGACTTGATCTGCGTGTTCCCCCGCTGGTTCTCGATGTAGGTGTGCCGCGAGGTGACGATGACCCCGATGGCGTACTCCTTGGCCAGCAGCCGGTTCATGGTGTCGCGGTTCGAGAGGATGACGGCGGGCCGCTGCTGCTCGGCGAACTTCTTCCAGAAGCCCGGGGGCAGCACCTTCTCGTAGCCGAAGTAGGTGTAGCCCGTGGTGGTGGAGCGGCCGATGTCGGAGATGATGATCTTCCCCTTGAACTTCGGGTCCATCAGGTCGTCCCACGTCTTGAGGTCGCGGCCCGTCAGCTCGCGGTTATAGGCCACCCCGAAGTAGACGACCATCCCCGAGATCCAGTAGCCCGGGTAGGCGGCCACGGCCCCCCCCCGGGTCGTCACGGCCGGGTCGTAGTGCTTGTACTCGGGGGACTCGTAGGGCAGGAGGAAGCCCTTCGCCGCCCACTCGCTGCAGGTGTCGGGGCACCCCAGGTGGACGATGTCGGCCCCCCTCACCCCCGCGGCGAGCTCCTGCTGGGTGCGGGCGATGAGGGTGGGCGTCCGCATGAGGGAGTGGCTCAGCTTGTGGTCCTTGAAGCCGTAGTGCTCCCGGAAGGCCTTGGCGAAGGTCTGGAAGTGCGGCGGGTCCACGCTGTGGCTGCGGAAGACGAGCGCGCCCTCTTTCTTCGCCTCCCCGATGAGCTTCGCCCGCCGGGCCTTCTCCTCGCCCTGGGCCTCCCGCAGCGCGGGCGGCTCGGCCCCTTGCGCCGGCATGGGCGGCGCGGCGAGCCAGGCCCCCAGCAGCGCGGCGATAACCCAAGCGGCCCGGGAGCCGCCCACCTTCCCCCGGCCAAAGCGGCGCGCACGCATCCGATTTCCCTCCCCCTGCGAACAAAACGGCCCTTCGGCGGATTGACGATGGAGTATATCTAACGCATGCGTTCGCCCGGCGCAACCTGCCAGGGCGCCGCATGCGCCGCGGGCGTTCTCCCTCCCAGAACGGGGGGCGGGGCCCCGGAGAGAGCCTGGCTGCGCCGATGAAGATGGGCTGTCCTCCCTTCTGGGGCACCCGCGGCGGTGGCCCCGCGGCCAGACTCGCCGCCGGCCGGAGGGGGAATGGCCACGGAACCTGGGGCGGGAACAACGTGTTTGGATCACACGCCGGGGGCAAGCCCGCGCTCCGCCGACCGGTTTCGCATGGGGGTAGTGTCCTGATTTGGCCTATTCTTGTCATTCCGAGCCCTTCGTTTGCACTCAGGATAAACTCCGCGAGGAATCTGCTTTTCAAGGCGAGAAGCAGATTCCTCGGTCGCTCCGCTCCCTCGGAATGACAAGGCAGACCCGCTGCAAATTAGGACGCTACCCGCCTGGGCGGCGGATGCCTCGCCAACCGGTTTCGATATATAATCATGGCACGGCGTACACACGGCGAGAAGACGGCTTCGGCGGACCACTCTAACCGCGAGGGTGCACCCATGGCTACATCCCGCAGGGAATTCTTGCTCGGAACGGCGGCCGCCGGAGCGACCCTCATGCTCGACGGCCTGGAGGCCCGGGCCGCCGCCCAGGCCCCCGCCCAGATGACCCAGGTGGCGAGCATCTACCGGCACAAGGTGGGCGACATGCTGGTCACCTCGTTCATGGACGGTTACCTGCGCCGCCCCCTTACCGTCCTCCCGGACGGGAACACCGACGAGGGCAAGCGGCTCCTCGCCGAGCACTTCATGGACACCGCCCAGTTCCAGTTCCCCGTCAACTGCCACGCCGTCGCGGCCGGCGGGCGCCTCATGCTGGTCGACACCGGCGGCCGGAACGTGCTCGGGCCCACCGCCGGGCGCTTCCACGGCCTCCTGCGCGCGGCGGGCTACGACCCCGCCCAGGTCGGCACGGTCCTCCTCACCCACATGCACCCCGACCACGTGAGCGGCCTCGTCAGCCCGGAGGGCAAGGCCCTCTTCCCGAACGCGGAGCTGGTCGTGCACGAGAACGAGTGGAAGCACTGGCACAGCGACGAGAACATGAACAAGGCCCCCGAGGCCGCCCAGGGGGCTTTCAAGCTTGCGCGGGAGGGAGGGGCCCCCTACAAGGGCCGGCTGCGCCTCATCTCGAAGGACGGCGAGGTGGCGCCCGGCATCACGGCCGTGGCCTGCCCGGGGCACACCGCGGGCCACACCGCCTTCCTGGTCTCTTCGGGCAGCGCCCGGCTCCTGATCTGGGGGGACATCGTCAACATCCAGCCCCTCCAGTTCCTCCGCCCGCACTGGCCGGCCACCTTCGACCTGGACAAACCCCTCTCCGTCCAGTCGCGCACGCGCATCTTCGACATGGCGAGCCAGGAGCGCCTGACCATCGCCGGGACACACCTGGGCTTCCCGGGCATCGGGAACGTGGTCAAGCGGGGGAACGAGTACGACTTCCACCCCGTGCGCTGGCAGGACCTCTAGCCGGTCCGGGGTATTTTCATCCGGAAGGTGGTGCCCGGGGCGGGAGTCGAACCCGCATGGGCCGGAGCCCGAGGGATTTTAAGTCCCTTGCGTCTGCCGTTCCGCCACCCGGGCAATCAATATTATCAATAATTTACTAGAATCAGAGAATTCTCATTCCATTCCTGCAAACAACCTGCAAGCAACCCCAAGAACCGGCGTTCTGCTGAGCCCTCTTATCTTACCCTATTCGACAATCGAGGGGGGAGTTCGCCCCGTAGAGCGCAAGGAATCGCGGTTTACTCGGGGCTCTAGGGGAGGGTTTCAGAGTGGCCCCCCGAGTGGGGAGTTAATAGTCACGGGACCGGGAAGGTGGCAAACTGATAGAACCTAGTAAGTCCCGCTGGGGGGGGCATTTCATTGACGCTAGGCGCCAGACCGCTCGGGGGATGATTCACGTGACTGATGAGAAAAGCCGCCACGAATTTCGTGACTTGTTGGGCATTGAGCCATTAGGCCGCGCAGTTGAGCGCGCCACCGATTCGGTTCTCAGCGGAGCCGAGGCCGTGCTTGGAAGGATCTGCCTTCCCGCTGCCGAAGAAGTTGGATTGCTACTGCGGGACAAGGTTAGTGCATGGCGGCAAAAGAATATGCTCTCAACGATTGCCAAGGCTCAGCCCTTACTGCAGGCAGCAGCATCAGAGAAGCGCCATGCACCTCCGCGACTAATCATGGAGAGTCTGAACCATGCCTCTTGGTCGGACAGCGAGGAAGTCCAACAGATGTGGGCCGGTCTGCTGGCCTCGTCCTGTAGCACCGACGGTAACGACGACGGCAACTGGATCTTCATTAACTTGCTGGGCCAACTTACAGCAATGCAGGTGCGCATCTTGAATGCTGCATGCGTGGAGGCAGAAAAAACAATGCTGCCCAATGGCCTGATCGTAGCCGAGGGCGTAAACCGAACCGCGGACGATCTCGTTGCACTAACGGGGTGCAGAGACGTTCAGCGGATTGATCGAGAACTAGATCATCTACGTGCTCTCGGTTTGATCTCGGTCGGATTCCACGCCGACTCCTCCAAGGAAGCTATTGCGGATATTCGGCCGGAACCGCTCGCATTGCATCTTTACGTTCGCGCCCAAGGGTCACTGCAGAACCCAGTCGAGTACTTTGGCCTATCATTAAGTGATGCACCGTCAGCCTAACGAACAACCACATCCGGCGACGGCCCGGGAGAGGCGAGGCCCCTCGATCGGGCGGCCCGGCGCGGCTCGCCCCGGCGGAGGCTGATTTGCTATATTCCCGGGGACGAAGCCACCGCACGCGATGTCCTGGCCCGGAGCCGGCGCCGCCGCCGCGCCGCCGCATGGGAGGAGAGCACGGATGAGCCGCCGCTACCACCTCGAGCACGCGCGCTCGCTCCGCGAGCGGGAGGAGTTCTGGGCCCAGGCCGCCCGGGAGATCCACTGGGAGCGTCCCTGGACCCAGGTGCTCGACGGCTCGCGCCCGCCCTTCTACCGCTGGTTCGCGGGGGGCGAGGTGAACACCTGCTACAACGCCCTGGACCGCCACGTGGAGGGCGGCCGGGGGGAGCAGCCCGCCCTCATCTACGACAGCCCCGTCACCGGGACCATCCGCCACTTCACCTACCGCGAGCTCCTCGGCGCCGTGGCCCTCTTCGCCGGGGCGCTGCGGGCGCGGGGGGTGGGCAAGGGGGACCGGGTCATCCTCTACATGCCCATGGTCCCCGAGGCGGTGGTCGCCATGCTGGCCTGCGCCCGCCTGGGGGCGGTGCACTCGGTGGTGTTCGGGGGCTTCGCCGCGAACGAGCTGGCCACCCGCATCGACGACGCCCAGCCGAAGGTCATCCTCTCGGCCTCCTGCGGCATCGAGCCCGCCGGCGTCATCCCCTACAAGCCCCTGCTCGACCGGGCCATCGAGCTGGCGAAGCTCAAGCCCGCGTGCTGCGTCATCCTCCAGCGCCCCCAGCTCCGGGCCGAGCTCACGCCCGGGCGGGACATCGACTGGGACGAGGCGATGAGCGCGGCCTCCCCCGCCCCGTGCGTCCCCGTGGCGGCGACCGACCCCCTCTACATCCTCTACACCTCGGGCACCACCGCCCAGCCCAAGGGCATCGTCCGCGACAACGGCGGTCACATGGTGGCCCTCAAGTGGTCCATGCAGCACGTCTACGGGGTGGAGCCGGGCGAGGTCTACTGGGCGGCCTCGGACGTCGGCTGGGTGGTGGGCCACTCCTACATCGTCTATGGCCCCCTTCTCCACGGCTGCACCAGCGTCCTCTTCGAGGGGAAGCCCGTGGGCACGCCGGACGCGGGGGCCTACTGGAGGATCATCGCCCAGCACGGGGTGAAGGTGCTCTTCACCGCCCCCACCGCCTTCCGCGCCATCAAGCGCGACGACCCGGACGCCAAGCTGATGAAGCAGCACGACCTCAGCGGCTTCCGCACCCTCTTCCTCGCCGGGGAGCGCTCCGACCCGGACACCGTCCGCTGGGCCGAGGAGCACCTGGGCGTGCCCGTGATCGATCACTACTGGCAGACCGAGTCCGGCTGGCCCATGCTCGCCAACTGCGTGGGCATCGAGCACCTGCCGGTCAAGCACGGCTCGCCCACGAAGCCCGTGCCGGGCTTCGAGTTCCAGGTGCTGGACGGGGAGTGCCGGCCCGTGAAGCCCGGCCAGATGGGGGCCATCTCCGTGCGGCTGCCCCTGCCGCCGGGCTGCCTGCCCACCCTCTGGAACGCCGACCAGCGCTTCATCGACGCCTACCTGAGCGAGTACCCCGGCTACTACAAGACGGGCGACGCGGGCTTCGTGGACGAGGACGGCTACTTCTACGTCATGGGCCGCACGGACGACATCATCAACGTGGCGGGCCACCGCCTCTCGACCGGGGCGATGGAGGAGGTGCTCTCCTCCCACCCCAACGTGGCCGAGTGCGCCGTCATCGGGGTGAAGGACGAGCTGAAGGGCCAGGTGCCCGTGGGCTTCCTCGTCCTCAAGGCGGGAGTCCAGAAGCCCGGGGAGGAGATCGCCTCCGAGGTGGTCCGCATGGTGCGCGAGCGCATCGGGCCGGTGGCCTCCTTCAAGCAGGCCTCGGTGGTGGCCCGGCTCCCCAAGACGCGCTCGGGCAAGATCCTGCGCGGCACCATGGCCCAGATCGCCGACGGGGCGGAGTACAAGGCGCCCGCCACCATCGACGACCCCGCCATCCTCACCGAGATCGCCCACGCCCTCCAGGCCCTGGGCTACCCGAAGGGGTAAAAAAGCCCTTCTCTATTCGTTTGTTTGGCTCTCAAATTGAATTCTCAATGAACGCTGTGCCTATGGACAAGTTCCGTAATGCGCAACCGGCATCGCCGCAAACTGTCTGCATTCCGCTCAGCTACTCTGGGTCGCCATAATGTCTGGCTAAACTCAATGAGTCGTGAAGAGTAGGCAGGACCAATTGAAAGGCCACTTCCCTCCCTTGGAATCATATCCTCTCGGATTTCCCGCCACCGTGATCTCCTTGCAAGGTTGACAATCACTTCTTTGGGATGGTCCAAGAGTTCGGAGCCCCGAGGCACTGATGAGGGTGGGACGCCCAAGAAACGAGCCAGGTGTCCTGGATCTGCCAGCAACCAAGCCTCGATCTCCTTTACGGCAATTCGAAAACACATATTAGGAGAAGGGCGCGGCAGCCATTCGTCTCGAAATGGAGGGGCACATTCAGCGTCATGGTCCAAATCCACCAAGACGAGCCAAGGTGTTCCGCGAGCCGCATTGTTGTAGCCTTGGATTTTTTGGCGAAGAAGTGTTTTGCCTTTTCTGCCGTAAACAGGCCCCGGTGCACCCCCCACATCTCTGATGAGACGAACAAGGACGGCCTCGTCAAGTGAACCCTCAACAGCACAGGAGATAACAACAGCGTGCCGTGGACTCACACCTTACTCCCCGAAAAGAGGCAATTGACTTGCGTTCTTGGGACGCGTCTGGGGGATTACCGCCTCAGCGGGGGACAATCCTCCTGCGAGAAGATTCTTGACCTCCTCGATTTCGCTTGCAGCGCGAACGGAGGTGCCTTCTGTGTCCGGTTGCAGAAGCAATATTTCATCTGTACCGATTCCACTATCGCTCAAGAGGTCCGGCGAGTGCGTACTCATTAAGACTTGGCGGCCTGTGCGGCGCTGGATGCGGGCGATCATTTGAGGAAGGAAGGTTACAACTTCCGAGTGGAGCGATAGCTCCGGTTCCTCGAGCAGAAGAGGACCTGCTCCATCGAGCACAGCCCAAAGCAAACCTATAAGCCGAAGGGTACCGTCAGAGAAGTCCGACTCGGTCTGCCAGGCACCTCGGGGACGCCAGTGTTCATATTTGCCGCGCAGGTGGGGGGTCCCGCGTGAATCTCTGGATAGTTCCAGAGTTTTTAATTGTGGCACAGCAACTTCAAGTGCTTTTCTAATCCGGCTGAGCCGAGATCTCCACGTCCTTTCTGTTGTGCGTGCGATTTGTTCTATAAAATCTCCACCGAATGGGTCGTTTTTTTTGCCGATAGAACGATCCGGATCTCGTATAAGGTGAGGGACAATATGTAAGTATCGGATGGAACCGAAAAATGAAGAGAGATCACGAAATTCTCGATTGACGTTTACCTGTTCAAGGTAAGTTTGACTCGATCTTTCTGGATCTCCTCGGTCACTTTCGTTCGGTCGATCAAGGATTTGATTTGAATTTTTGAATACTCGTTCACTTGTAATAATTGGCCTGCCTTGATGGTCATGTTTGAACCGGAGTTCGTATCCCCATTCGGCTAGATTTTCTTCAGTGCCTACATCCACACTGATCGTGACGTCTGGATGGCGCCGAGCAGCGAGGCATCGCAGCAATGAAACGCCTCCTCGGCGTCTCACTGCCTCCTGGAATCCGCCACCGATGGAAACAATCGCCTGGAGAAATCGAAAAACGTCCAATAAATTGGATTTTCCAGACGCATTGGGGCCTACGAGAAAAACACGCCGCTGAAGATTCGCTTCAACCTTCGAAAAGTTTCGCCAGTTTTCCAGGGATAGCCTGGTGAAACGAGTGCCCTTACTCGCTGGAGCTGCCATTCATGCGTCTCCATTGAAAGTCAGCTTGCGATTCTACACGAAATTTCGGGGATGGTCTTTAGCGGAATGCAGTTCAAGGCTTCCCTGGCCGCATTTTCACCAACAAGGGTTCCGGTCCCCAGCACCGCATAAAACCGGGCGGGAGGGGGCGCCCCCTCCCGCCCGGGAGAATCCGCGCCGCGCCGGCCTACCCCGTGTACTCCAGGATGTGGAGCCCGAGGCCCCAGCGGTCGGCCACGTAGATGAGGCCGGTCGCCTTGTCCACCTGCACGTCGTTGCTCTGCGGGCAGCCGCGGAACTTGTTGCCCTCGGGGATGTAGTAGCCCACCTCCTTGGGCCGGAAGGGGTTCGACCAGTCCACCACACGCAGGCCCGCGTTGAACCAGCAGATGTACATCAGGTCGTCCTTGGTCATGTCGAGCCAGATGTTGTGGGCGCCGTAGCGGGCGCCCGTGCGGGACCACTTCGGGTCGAGGGGGCGCATCTCGGCCGGGTCGATCTCGTAGGGCTGGAAGGTCGAGCAGATGAGGGGGTTCTGGATGTTGCGCATGTCGAGGAAGGTCACGAAGGCGGGGGGATGGTCGCAGTTCACCGTCGTGGTCTCTTGCGTGACGATGCCGAACTCCGAGCCGTCCGGGACCAGGAAGGAGTGGTAGCAGCCCGCCCAGCCGTGCGTCTCGTGGGGGTTCTGGCGCCACATGAGCTTGGGCCGGGCGGGGTCGGTCAGGTCGAACATGGCGTAACCCGAGTCCCAGTAGCCCGCCGTGACGTAGTTGCCGAAGGGATTGCCCTCGTGGAGCCAGGCGCCGTCGCCCACGAGGGCGGGGTCCCAGGAGGGCTTCTCCCCCTCCTTCTGGCCGGGCACCCAGCCCCAGCCGATGAGCTGGGGGGACCACGGATCCTTGAAGTCGTGCACCAGCAGGATCTTGCCCTCGAAGCCGTCCCTGAAGCCCGAGCTGTACATGAGCTTGCGCTTGCGGTCGTAGATGGGCCGGTGGATGCCGAACCCGTCCACCTCGACGTAGTTGACGAACTTGGGGTGGAAGGGGTCGCGGTTGTCGAAGATGCGCAGCCCCCCGATCACGTCGGGGTACTTCGCGCGCAGATTGGGCCTGAGCTCGCTGTTGGTGATGAGCACCTCCTCGTTGATCCGCAGCACCTTGTGGGTGCGCGCGGCCGGGGTGTCCACGATCTGGTTGATGATCTTGGGCTTCGAGGGGTCCTTGACGTCGAGGATGGTCATGCCGTCGTGGCCGTTCACGCCCGAGGCCGCCACGTAGCAGATGCCGCCGCCGACCTGGATCTGGAAGGCGTCGCCCCAGCCGTTCAGGTCGGAGTGGGCGACCAGGCGGACGTTGCGCCGCTCCTCCTTCCACGGCTCGGCGAGCACGTGGTCCACGCCGGTGTACTGGGCGTTGCCGCCGCCGCGGATCGGGTTCGGATGGTACCAAGGCTTGGGCATGTTCTCTCCTTGATGTGCCTCGGGGCGCGGGAAAGGTTCCGGATTGCGCGGAACGCGTGACGAAGGATGAAACCGCGGGCCCGGCGGCGTCAGCCCGGGCCGGGAAGCGCCCTCACTTGCGGAACAGCCGCACGAACTCCTCGAAGGTGGCCGGGGGCCGGGCGGCCACCTCCATGTTCTCGCTCACGTGGCCCTTCTGGCTCATGCCGACGAGCGCCACCCCCACCCCCGGCGCGCTGCGCGTGAACTGAATGGCGCGCTGGGCGTCGGTCCCGAAGCCGGGGA
>JBBTDR010000018.1:0-1027 GCA_038042665.1 Nitrospinota bacterium | reverse complement strand
TTATCAGCTCCCACGTCGTGTCCGTGGACGCGAAGGGGCGCGTCAGTATACCCGCCCGGTTTCGGGAGTACCTGAGCGCCAAATACGGCGATCAGCTGGTGCTCCTCGACATGGACAGCTGCATCTTCGCCTATCCGCTCGAGGAATGGAGGCGAAGATTTAGCGAAAAATTTCAAGACCTGCCCACCCACCGCGAAGAGGTGCGGCGCTACCTGCGGAGGATGTACGGGCGGGCGATGGAGTGCGAGTTGGACAAACAGGGGCGAATCCTCCTGCCCACCCGCCTCCGCGAGTCGGCGGGAATCCAGAAGGAGGCCGTCATCGTCGGCCTGGAGAGCAAGTTTGAGATCTGGAGCCGGGAGCGATGGGAGCAGGAGCAGAACGGCAAACCCGGCGAATCCCAGGAGGCAGCCGAGCAGGGCTTGATCGAACTCGAATTCTAGCGCTGCCCCGGGGGGGGGACCTAGCGTGTTCACCGCGACTCAAGCACGCGCGCTTTCCTTCAGGGCCGCGGCCTTCGCCGGCCGCCGCCCTGCGCCGCCGGTCCGCGAGATGATCGCGTCTCACGTTCCGGTCATGGTTCAGGAAGTGCTTCACTTCCTGTCGCCGGCAGCAGGGGCCGTGTTCCTGGATACCACCTTGGGCGGAGGGGGACACAGTCTTGCGCTGCTGGATGCGATTCAGCCATCGGGTGTGCTGATCGGCTGTGACCGGGACGGAGATGCGGTCCAGGCGGCCGGGGAGCGCCTCGCGCGCTTCGGCCGCGCCGCGCGGCTCCACCACGCGCACTTCCGCGAGCTCAAGCGGGCCGTGGCCGCGGAAGGCTACGGGGCCGTGGACGGCGTGCTGTTCGACCTGGGTCTCTCCTCCCTCCAGCTCGACACCCCGGGGCGGGGCTTCCGCCTGGACTCCCCGGACTTCCCCGACATGCGGATGGACCGCCGCGGCGGCCCATCCGCCGCCGATCTGGTGAACGCCCTCCCGGAGGAGGAGCAGGCGGACCTAAAATACCGCTACCCCGAAGAGC
>JBBTDR010000017.1:0-3286 GCA_038042665.1 Nitrospinota bacterium | reverse complement strand
CGGCGGCTGGGGCAGTGGCCCAGGATGCCCAGGCGGGAGAGGGCGAAGTCGTAGCGGACGGGGTCGGCCGGGTCGAGGAGGCGCAGGGAGGCCGTCACCTCCTCGGCCATCCGGCGGCCCGGGGTGCGCCGGTCGGTCAGGCCCAGCAAGCGGCCGATGCGGGCGAGGTGGGTGTCGAGGGGGATGAGGAGCTGGTCGGGCCTCGGGCCCTTCCAGAGGCCGAGGTCGAGGCCGTCGGAGGGGCGCACCATCCAGCGCAGGAAGAGGTGGAGCCGCTTGCAGGCGCTCGTCCCCTCGGGGTCGGGGAGGAGGTAGCCCGTCTCGCCGAGGACTTTCTTGGGGAGGGAGGCTCCCAGCTCGATCAGGCGGCGGCGGAAGGCGGCCAGGGCGCCTGTCAGAGTAGGGGCGGCGGGGTCGTAGCCCTCCATGAAGAGCGCCCCCAGGGAGCCCGCCTCCCGCAGGGCCGCTCCCGTCAAGTGGGCGAGGGCGGCGAGGGAGGAGGGCCCCGCCCAGCGGTGGCAGAGCCCGTCGAAGAGGCGGGCGTCGCGGTGGAACTCGAAGCCCCGCAGGCGCCCGGCGGGGTGGTCCCCCAGGCGGCCCAGGATGCGCGCGAGGCTCCCCCGGATGGCGGCGGCCTTGCCGAAGGCGAGGGAGGCGGCGAAGAAGGCCGCCACCTCGCGGTCCTCATCGCGCCGGTAGGCGTGGACCATGCCCAGGGGGTCGGAGCCGAGGAAGGAGGCGTCGTAGGTGCGGAGGAGCCCCTCGAGCCGGGCCCGGAGGAAGGGGACGTGGCGGGGGGGGAGCATCTAAAAGGCCCCTCCGGAGTCGAGGAGGAGGGTGACGGGGCCGTCGTTCACGAGCTCCACCTCCATCAGGGCGCCGAACCGCCCCCGGGCGGTGGGGACGCCCAGGCGGCTCACCTCCTCGGCGAAGCGCTCGTAGAGCCTCTCGGCCAGGGCGGCGGGCGCTGCCCCGGCGAAGGAGGGGCGGCGGCCCCTGCGGCAGTCCCCCAGGAGGGTGAACTGGCTGACCACGAGCATGGCCCCCCCGGTGTCGAGGAGGGAGAGGTTCAGCTTGCCCTCCCCGTCCGGGAAGATGCGGAGGTTCGCCGTCTTCTCGGCCAGGGCGCGGGCGTCCTCCTCGGCGTCCCCGGCCCCGGCCCCGAGCAGGACCAGCAGCCCGGGGCCGATCTCCCCGGCCCTCTCCCCCGCCACCCGGACCGAGCACCGCGAGACCCGCTGGACGACCGCGCGCATCCGAAGTTCACCCCAGATTGCCCCGATTTCGCCCGATTTCTTACCGGGCGGTTCCCTGACACGAAACTAAGTACAATTCAATGTGTTACGAAAAATAATCGCCGATCTGTGGATTTTTACACGCCCGGCGGACATCCATATATTGTGAAAATATCGAAATTTATCTAGACTAAGCAACCTGGGGATCGCCTTCTCCCCACCCATCCAAGCACAGGGGGCGGCAGGTGCCGGAGAGCCCGGAGCAGGATCAGAGATATCTGGCGAAGAAAGCGTTCACCACCTTCGAAGTCGCCCGGATCTGCGATGTGACCCCGGTGACCATCCAGAACTGGATCGACAAGGGGTGGCTCCACGCCTACCGCACGGCGGGCGGCCACCGGCGGGTGCGCCGGGAGGATCTGCTCGCCTTCCTCGAGTCGCGCAACATCCCCCACACCCTCTCCGGCCGGCCCGGGGGCTCGGCCAAGGTGCTCATCATCGGAGGCGATGAGGAGGCGAACGGTCTCCTCCGCGAGGTCCTCCGGGGAGAGGACGGCGCGTTCGAGGCCCATGTCGCCCAGGACGCTTTCCACGCCGGGGTCCTGTTCGCGAGCGTGAGGCCGGCGGCCGTGCTCCTCGACTGCACCCTGCCCGCGGCGGACAACTTCTCGGTGTGCCGCCAGATCCTCCAGAGCGCCCCGGGCGGCGGGGCGGCGGTCATCGCCATCCTGGGAACGGGGGACACGGAGACGCGGGCCCGCCTCCTCCAGCTCGGGGTGACCCACTCCGTCCAGAAGCCCATCGACACCGTGGCCCTGCGGGAGCTGATCCAGCAGGCCATCCGCAAGGGCCGCCCCTCCGGGGGGGCTTCCCCCGCCTAGCCGTCATTCCCCAAGGCGCTGTTCAGGCCGCGGATGCCAGGGCCGCTCCCCTCTCCCAGAGGGAGAAGAGCCGGCCCCCTCAGGGAGTGAGCCACCATGCGGGGAATCACGCCCCGCGCCGCCCCCGGTGGTCCTCACGCCGGGGGCTTGTCCTGCGCCCCCCCGTTGTTCCGGCGCTGCTCCCGCAGGTAGCGCTCCAGCTCCCGGGCCAGGTCCTCGCCGGAGGGCAGGTTGCCTTCCTCCTCTTCGTCGCTGCTGCGCAGCCGGAGCTGCTCGACGTAGTCCTTCACGGCCTGGTTCGAGGCCAGGGCCTGGTCCACCTTCTCGTCGAACTCCTGGGCCCCGATCTGGAGGCTGGCGGCGTCGAACGGGATGGACAGGAAATCCGACATCCGCTCGACGAGGGCCAGGGCGGCCTTGGGGTTGGGGGAGACGTTCACGTAGTGCGGGGTGTTCGCCCACACGCTCACCGCGGGCAGGTTCTCGTCCCGGAACAGGTTGTTGAGGATGCCGACGATGCCGGTCGGCCCCTCGTAGCGCGAGCGCCGCAGGCCGAGCCGGGTCCCGAGCTCGGGGTTGGTGGAGGAGCCCGTGATCCGCACCTTGGCGCCGTGGTAGACGTCCGCCAGGAGCGCCCCGAGCGTCACCGCGACCCGCACGTTCATCTGCCGGACCATGTGGAGCACCAGCTCGGTGAAGCGCTTCCACTGCAGGTGCGGCTCCACCCCCAGGAAGACCACCAGGTCGTGATCGAGGTCGGGGGTGCGGCAGGCGTAGAAGGCGTTCGAGGGCCAGGTGATCCGGCGCATGCCCTGGCTGTCCAGGCTCACGAGGGGGCGCATGTCCTGAAAGTTGTAGAAGATGTCGGCTTCGATGTGGGCGAACTTGCGCCCCTTCATCTCCTGGGCGATGACGCTCGCCGCCGTCGTCGCCGCGCTGCTGGCGTCGTTCCAGCCGGCGAAGGCCATCAGGAGCGTGGGATGCCGCAGATCGGGGAGTTCCTCGATGTGCAGGTGTTCCATGGCGCATCCTCAGGAGGGGGTGGCGGGCGGACGCCCGGATGCGGGATCATTGTACGTCCCGCCCGGGCCGGGCACAAGAAAGCCTCCGGAAGGCCCGGTTTGATGGGAGGGCCGGGATCGGCTATATAAGGGGCCGGTTTCCCGCCCG
>JBBTDR010000016.1:0-2150 GCA_038042665.1 Nitrospinota bacterium | reverse complement strand
CCGGCCGTCCCCGCTATGGCGCGCGGCAAGAGATCGTCGAAGCGGGGCACCCGGGAGAACCGCACCCGGGCGCGGGCGCCGCTCGTCTCCATCACGTTGTGCAGGTGGCCCAGGAGGCCGAAGCCGGTGACGTCGGTCGAGGCGCGGGCGCCCGCCTCCACCATGAGGCGGCTCGCCCTCTGGTTGAGGGTGATCATGGAGGCCACGGCCTCCTCGAAGACCCCCTCCTTCAGCCTCCCGCCCCTGCCGAGGAGCCCCCGGGCGGCCCGGCGGAGGGGGCTCACCGCCTTGGTCAGGTTGGTGACGATGCCCGTGCCGATCTTCTTGGTGAGGATGAGCTTGTCCCCCGGCCGGGCGCCGCGGTTGGTGATCATCTTGCGGGGGTCCACCGTGCCCGTGACGGCGATGCCGTACTTGGGCTCGGGGTCGTCCACGCTGTGGCCGCCCAGGATGACCGCCCCGGCCTCGCGCATCTTCTCCGCCCCGCCCCGGAGGATCTGGCCCAGCGCGTCGAGGCCCAGCGCGCAGGGGAAGGCCACGAGGTTGAGGCCCGTCACCGGCTGGGCCCCCATGGTGAAGCAGTCGCTCAAGGCGTTCGCCGCCGCGATCTGGCCGAAGGCGAAGGGGTCGTCCACGATGGGGGTGAAGAAGTCCACCGTCTGGACGATGGCGAGGTCCTCGCGGAGACGGAATACCCCCGTGTCGTCTCCCGGGTGGGTCCCGTAGAGAAGATCGGGGTGGCGGAACGGCTCAAAGCGGCCGTGGGCTTCGCGCAGGTCCTCCGGACCCAGCTTGGACCCTCACCCGCCCGCCTTGACCATCCGCGTCAGCAGGATCTTCCTCTCGGAAGGCGCTGCCATGCGTCCTCCTGGCTCCCCGGGCGGCGGGATGCCGCGCCGGGCACCCGCGCATTCTATCGCATCCCCCCTCCGCCCGCCCGGGACGCCGGAGGGAGAACCTCATTCCCGGGGTAATGGCATATAATCGGCCCGTCCCTGGCGTGGCGCGCGGCCGCCGGGAGGGGACCGGCATCCCCCTCCGCGCCGGCCCTTGCGCGTCCGCCTCACGCAAGGAGAAGATCATGAAGGTCGTCATTCTGGACGATTACCAGGACGTGGTCAGGACGTGCGGGCTGCTCGGCATGCTCCAGGGCCACGACGTCACCATCCACCGGGACACCGTCAAGGGCGCGGACGCCCTGGCCGGGCGCCTGAGGGACGCCGAGGCGGTCGTCCTCATCCGCCAGCGGACCGAGCTCTCGGAGGAACTGATCGGGCGCCTGCCCAAGCTCCGCATGATCAGCCAGACGGCCGCCGCCGGCTCCCACATCCCGATGGAGGCCTGCACCCGGCGGAAGATCGTGGTGACGGCCGGGGCGGCCAACAACCCCTCCACGGTGGAACTCACCTGGGCGCTCATCCTCGCCGCCATGCGCCGCATCCCGGCCGAGATGGAGGCGATGCGGCGCGGCAAGTGGCAGGCCGCGCCCATGGGGCGCATTGTCCACGGCAAGACCCTGGGCGTGTACGCCCTGGGGAAGATCGGGGGCCGGGTGGCCCACCTCGCGAAGGCCTTCGGGATGAACGTCCTCGCCTGGGGCCGGGAGGCCACCGCCGAGCGCGCCCGGAAGGAAGGCTTTCAGATGGCCGCGAGCCGGGAGGCGCTTTTCGAGTCGTGCGACATCGTCACGATCCACCTCCCGCTGAACAAGTCCACCCGGGGAATCGTCACCCTCAAGGACTTGGGACGCATGAAGCCGGACTCCCTCTTCGTCAACACGAGCCGCGCGGGCGTCGTCGAAGACGGGGCCCTCTGCGCCGCCCTCAAGGCCGGCCGGCCCGGTTTCGCGGCGGTGGACGTCTATGAGGACGAGCCCGTCCTGGGCGGGGCGCACCCCCTCCTCCACATGGAGAACGTGGTGTGCACCCCCCACCTGGGCTACGCCACCTACGAAACCCTGAAGGACTACCTGAGCCTGGCCATCGGCCGGGTGAACGCCTTCGCCGCCGGGAAACCCAAGGACGTGGTGAATCCGGAGGCCCTGGCCTAATACATCACCCCCCATCGGGCCTTCGGCCCTCCCTCCCCCCTCAAAGGGGGGCGGCCTCTTCCTTCCCCCCTCAGGGGGGGAGGTAATGGGGGGGTGGTTT
>JBBTDR010000015.1:0-12405 GCA_038042665.1 Nitrospinota bacterium | reverse complement strand
ATAGTCGGCCACGCCATCGGCGTGCGCGAGCACGGGGAGGGTGACGAGGAGGAGCACCCCCCCGAGGGCGACGTAGCTCCCCCGCCAGCCCAGGGCGGCGATGAGGAAGGGGGTGGCGGTGTTCAGCATGAAGGCCGCGCCCTGGGCCGAGTTGGTAAAACCCATGGCGAAGCCCCGGCGCGTGACGAACCAGTTGGAGACGGTGGGCACCTGGGCCACCCAGGTCCCCCCCGCGAAGGCGAAGCAGAGGAGGAAGTAGAGGGCGTAGTAGAGGGCCAGGCTGTGGACGAGGGATATGGCGGCCGCCGCCGCCCCGGTGAGGAGGATGCCGAGGGCCATCGTCCCCCGGATGCTCCAGCGGTCCATCATCCATCCCACGAGGGGAGAGCCCACCGCCTGGCCCAGGAGCCCCGCCGAGAAGACGCCCGAGGTCTGGGCGCGGTTCCAGCCGAACTCCTCCGCCACCGGCTTGAAGAAGACCCCGAAGGAGCTGCGCACGGCGATGAGGGTGCACATCGAGAGGAAGACCACGCCCAGGATGACCCAGCCGTACCAGAGGCGGGGGGACCTCGCTTGGGGGCTCGGCGCGGTGGGCACGGAGATGGGGTTCCCCCTCAGCTTTGGGAGAGACGAGGGGGCGATCCTAGCACGCGGGAGGGAGGGGGGTGAACGCCTCTAGCCCGATCCGGTGCCCCTGAGCTTGGGGTCGAGGAGGTCGCGGACGGCGTCGCCCAGGAGGTTCAGGCCGAAGACGGCGAGGCTGAGCGCAAGCCCCGGGAAGAGAGCGGTCCAGGGGGCGCGCTCCAGGTGCTGCGTGGCCCCGGTGAGCATTCCGCCCCAGGAGGGCTCATCGGGCGGGGCGCCCAGGCCGAGAAAGCTCAAGGCCGCCTCCACCACGATGGCGTAGGCGATGTTCACGCTGAAGAGCACGAGGTAGGTGGCCATCACGTTGGGGACGATGTGGCGGACGATGATCCGCCGGTTGGGCAGGCCCGAGGCGCGGCCCGCCTCGACGTACATCATCTCCTTGACTCCCAGGGTGGTGGAGCGGATGGTGCGCGCGGCCGTGGGCGCGAGGAGGACGGTCAGGACGAGGATGACGTTCTCCACCGATTGGCCGAGGACCGCCATCAGCCCCAGGGCCAGGATGATGGGGGGGAAGGCCATCAGGACGTCCACCACCCGCTGGCTCACCGTGTCCCAGGGCCCGCCGAAGAACCCCGTCGCCACCCCCCAGAGGGAGCCCAGGGTGACGCCGACCCCCACCGAGGTGAGCCCCACGTAGAGCGAGAGCCGCGCGCCCCAGATCACCCGGCTGAGCACGTCCCGCCCCAGGTGGTCGGTGCCGAAGAGGAAATTCCCGCCGGGGGGGAGGTAGGTGTCGAAGCGGGCGGCCTTGGGGTCGAAGGGAGCGAGGAGGGGGGCGAAGAGAGCGAGCAGGACCAGGAGGGCGACGAGGACCCCCCCGATGGCCCCCAGGGGCTGGCGGCGCGGGAAGCCCGTGAGGACGTTCCACAACTCCCGCCAGCCCGAGCGGACCTCCTCGGGGGGGGCGTGTTTCTCCCCCGCCTTTACCCTCTGGGCCGCGAGGCGGGTGTCCATTCTCGTCCTCTCCGCCCTCAGGCGTACTTGATGCGCGGATCCAGCCAGGCGTAGAGCAGGTCCACGAGCAAGTTGAGCAGGAGGAAGATGCCGGCCATGACGAACACGATCGCCTGCACCGTCGGGTAGTCGCGGTTGTTCACCGAGGTGATGAGGCCCATGCCCATGCCCGGGATCTGGAAGATGATCTCCATGATCACGAGCCCTCCCAGGAGGCGGCCCACCCACCAGCCCATGAAGGTGACCACGGGGAGGAGGGCGTTCTTGAGCGCGTGGCGGTAGATCACCAGGTGCTCGATCACCCCCTTGGCGCGCGCCGTGCGCACGTAGTCCTCCCGGATGACCTCGAGGAGCTGGCTCCGCGTCAGGCGGGCGATGGGGGCGCTGATGTAGAAGGCCTGGGCGAGGGCGGGCCAGATGATCTTCTGGAGGTTCCGGGTGGGGTCCTCCCAGAGGCTCACGTACTCCAGGGGGGGGAGCCACTGGAAGTAGCGCACGAGGACGAAGAGGATGAGCACGCCGGAGAAGAAGATGGGGATGCTCAGGCCGCTGATGCTCAAGGAGCGGCAGAGGTAGTCCGGCCAGCGGTCCTGCTTGACCGCCGAGACCACCCCCAGGGGCACGGCCCAAAGCGTCGCCAGGAGAAGGGTCAAGATCGCCAACTCCATCGTGCGCGGGAACCAGTCGGCCAGGATCTCCCGCACGGGGCGGTCCTCGAGGTAGGAGTGGCCGAAATTCCCCTGGAGGGCGTTGCTGAGCCAGAGGAGGTACTGGACGGCGATGGGCTTGTCGAGGCCGAGCTCGCCGCGGATCTTGGCCACCTGAGCCTTGGCCACGGAGGCCTGCTCGGCGCCGGCGGAGTAGACGAGGATCTCGGCCATGTCCCCTGGGACCAGGCGCATCAGGACGAAGATGACGAGGCTCGCCCCGATGAGGGAGGGGATGAAGAGGAGCGCCCGCCGGATGACGTAGTTGCGCATCGCTCCTCCCCGCGCGGGTGATGAAACCCGCGGGCGGGGAGCCGGCCCTCCTCCCGCCCGCGGGCCGGAAACGTGCCTACTGGTCGAGCCAGACCTTCTGGAACGTGTTGTTGTCGTACACCGTGGTCGCCTGGCGGTAGTTCTTGAGCCGCGTGTCCTCGAAGAACCACCCCTCGATCCAGGAGACAACGATGTTCGGGTGATCCGGCTTCGAGAGGATGTAGCGCTGAAGGTCGTGGTAGATCTTCACGCGCTTGGCCTTGTCCGTCTCGCGCAGCCCCTTGTCAATGAGCTCCTCGATCTTCGGGTCCTTCCAGCGGGAGTAGCTCCGGCCGCCGTCCCCGGAGTAGGTGAGGGCGAACATGCTGTGGGGGTCGGACATCACCATCGCGGTGTCCTGGGTGGCGATGAGGGTGAAGTTGCCCGCCCCCCAGTTGCGGAAGCCCACCGCGCTCTCGTAGGTCTTGAAGTTGACGCGGATGCCGATCTTCCGGAGCTGCTGGATGATGAGCTGGCTGCGGTCCACGTAATCGGCCACCGTGCGCGTGGCGACCTCGATCTCGACCCCGTTCGGGTGGTGCTTCAGGACGATCCGCCTCGCCTCCTCGATGTCGCGCTCCTTGGTGGCGGGGTTGCACCCGGGCGCCTTCAGCACTTCCTCCTGGGGGAGCGCGTAGTCCCCGTAGAGCTTGGGGTCGAGCAGGCTGCAGGGCGTGCCCGCGCCCTCGAACACCTTGGCGATGACTTCTTGGGGATTGAGGGCGAGCCGGACCGCCTTGCGCATCTCGGGGTTGTCGAAGGGCTTCATCTTGGGGTTGAGGTAGGTGATGAAGACCGTGTTGATCGGCCAGCTGTAAATCTTCACCCGCTCCCCTTGGGCCTTTTTCACCTCCTCCGCCTGGGACTTCGACATGGTGGGCCAGGTGTCCCAGAGCATCAGTCTGCCCGCCTTGGCGGCGGCGAGTTGGGTGGGCGTGCCGACGAGGATGAACTGCCGCACCCCGTCCACGTAGGGGAGCCCTGGGATGAAGTAGCCGGGGTTGCGCTCCCACTCGATTATGCTGCCCCGCTTGTAGTCCTTGAGCTTGAAGGGGCCCGTGCCGATGATGCTCTTCGCCTGGTTGAGGTCCTTGTCCCGCTCGAGGATGTGCTTGGGGACGATCCGGCACCAGGCCGAGGCGATCGAGGGGATGAAAGTCCCCGCCGGGTGCTTGAGCGTGAACTTCACGGTGTGGTCGTCCACCGCCTCGACCTTCGCGAGGAGGGGCTTCACCATGGTGCCGCAGCGGGGGCTGCGGAAGTCCTCCTTCGTGACGCGCTCGAAGGTGGCGACGACGTCCTGGGCGGTGAAGGGCTTGCCGTCGTGCCACTTCACCCCCTGGCGGAGCCTGAAGGTGAACACCGTCCCGTCCTCGGAGGCCTGGTAGCCCGTGGCCAGGTCGGGGACGGGCTCGCCCGGCTTCTCCGGGTCGTGCTGGAGAAGGCCGCTGTAGATGCCCGCCGTGGCCTGCTGGTGGGTGAGCGCCGACTCGGTGTGCACGTCCAGGCGGGTCGGGTCGGCGTAGTTGAACCAGAGCACCGTGCCGCCCCGCTTGGGCATCGCCGCCCGGGAGGGGAGCGCGAGGGCCAAGGCGGCGGCCACGGCGACGAGGATCAGAAGTGGCTTGCGGGTGCGCATGGGATCCTCCTCCTGGGGAGTGGAGAGCCGTCCGTAGAGCTGAATCCGCGCCAGCGTTGGGCCGATCGCCGCCCGCAAGGGGCGGGAGGGCCGTTTCCCTGGGCATGACGACGGAAGAAACAGCCGCCCTGTTTCCTATCGTAAGATGAATACGGTATGGGGAAAGTTTCCCGCATTTTCGGGGTGGATGCAAGACGGGGATTTTTGCTCCGGACGGTTCCCCCCGCCGGGTTGCGCGGCACGGGGGAAGGGGGGTAGAAAGCGCTTTTTCTGTCTCTGGCGCCTTGCGGGGAGGACGGCTTGGACTGGGTGACGCTCTCCCTCGTCTCGGCGCTGGCCCAGACCTCGCGCAACGCGGCGATGAAGTCGCTGGGCCACAAGCTGGACGAGTACATCAACGTCTTCGGGCGCTTCTTCTTCCTGCTGCCCTTCGCGGGGGCGGCGGTGGCCCTGCGCGGGGTGCCCGCCATCCGGCCCTCGTTCTACGCGGCCTGCGCCATCTTCGCCTTCACCCAGACCGCCGCCACCCTGGCCCTCTCGAAGGCCCTGCTCTACGGGAAGATCGGAGTGGTCACCTCGCTCTGGAAGCTCTCGATCATCTGGCTCGTGCTGCTCTCCCACTTCACCCTGGGGGAGACGCCCTCGGCCTGGGGGCTGGCCGGGATATTGGTCGCCTTCGCCGGGGTGTACTTCCTCAACGTCTCGCGGGCGCGCGTCTCCTGGTGGGAGCCGGTGCGGCACATCCTCTCGGACCGGGGGCTGCGGTACAGCCTCATCTCTTCTTTCCTGTACGCTCCCTCGGTCATCTGCTTCAAATGGGCGGCGGTCTCCTCGGACGCCGCCTTCGGCACCCTGGGCGCCTACACGGCGGCGATGCTCCTGATGCTCCCCATCGCGCTGCGCAAGTCGGCGCGGCACTTCCGCCAGGTACCCGCGCACTGGAAGGGCTTCGCGGGGCTGGGCTTCTTCGCCTTCGTGAACAGCTACGCCCAGGCCGAGGCCTACCGGCTCACCCTGACTTCCTATGTGGAGTCCGTCAAGCAAGCGGAGATCCTCTTCGCCGTCGTCATCGGCTATCTTTTCTTTCGGGAGCGCGAGGGGCTGGGGGAGGCCCTCCTGGGCGGGACGGTCATCCTGGCGGGGATCGTGCTCCTCATCCTGGCGGGCTAGGGGGGAACATCCGGCGGGGGCGGGGTGTTACCCTGTAGAGGAGGGATGGCGATGGCGCGGCGGTGGATTCCCGGAATGCTGGCGGCGGCGCTGGCCCTGGCGCCGGGCGCCTCCTGGGCGGCCCCGGCCGATGAGTTCCTCGACCGCCTCAAGAGCCCGGCGGCCGCCGAGCGGGTCCGGGCAGCCCAGGAGCTGGGGGAGAAGGGCCGGATGGCCTACTCCGCCCCCTTGGCCGCCCTGCTCAAGGATCCGGACTCATTGGTCCGGGATGCCGCCCACGAAGCCCTCTGGGCTATCTGGATGCGCTCGGACGACCCCGAGGTGGACGCCCTCATGCGGCGCGGGGTGGTCTGGATGAACGAAGGCCTGCTCGATCAGGCCATCGGGGCCTTCTCGGAAATCATTGATCGGAAACCTGTTTTCGCCGAGGGGTGGAACAAGCGGGCCACCGCCCTCTACCTCGCCAAGCGCTACCGCGAGTCCATCGCCGACTGCGGCAAGACCCTCGCCCTCAACCCCTACCATTTCGGCGCCATCTTCGGCCTGGGCCTGAACGCTGTGGGCCTCAGGGACTGGGAGGGGGCCATCTCCGCCTTCCGGCGCACCCTTCAGCTGCTTCCCCACTCCGAGGCGGCCAGGCGCTACATCGAGGCCATCGAGAAGATTCTCGCCGAGTCGCGGAAGACCCTCTGAGAAGGCCGGGAAAACCCTCGCGTCGGAGATAAATCACCGCCTCTCCTCCAATTCTTGACACCCCGGGTACCCCCTCTTAAGATGCTGCTGTCGCCCAGGCATCCTTCGCTCGCCAAACGCGGGGAGGAGGGCGCCGGGGCCTTGGGATGGAGGCGGGCCTTGCCTCAGGAATACGTGCCGATCCTGGCCTTTCTCGCCCTGGCCGGGGCGTTCGGCGTGCTCAACCTCGCGGTGAGCTTCCTGCTCGGGAGGCGCCGGCCGACGGCGGAGAAATCCGCCGCCTACGAGTGCGGGATCGTCCCCCAGACGGACGCCCGCGGGCGCTTCTCGGTCAAGTTCTTCCTGGTGGCGATCCTCTTCATCGTCTTCGACGTGGAGACGATCTTCCTCTACCCCTGGGCCGTGGCGTTCAAGGACCTGGGGTTTTACGGCTTCGCCGTCGTGCTTCCCTTCCTGGGGCTCCTGGCCGCCAGCCTCGTCTACGAGTGGAAGCGGGGAGCCCTGGAATGGGATTAGAAGAAGCCCTCGAGGGGCAGGTCGTCCTCGGCCGCTCCGCCGACGTGATCAAGTGGGCCCGGAAGAACAGCATCTGGCCCGCGCTCTTCGGCCTGGCCTGCTGCGCCATCGAGATGATGTCCACCTCGGCGGCCAAGTACGACATCTCCCGCTTCGGGGCCGAGGTCTTCCGCGCCTCCCCCCGCCAGGCGGACCTGATGATCGTGGCCGGCCGCGTGTCGCGGAAGATGGCCCCGGTGCTCCGCCAGATCTACGACCAGATGCCCGAGCCCAAGTGGGTGATCTCGATGGGCGCCTGCGCCTCGACCGGGGGCGTCTTCAACAACTACGCCCTGGTCCAGGGGGTGGACGAGGTGGTGCCGGTGGACATCTACGTGCCGGGCTGCCCCCCGCGGCCCGAGACGCTCATCGACGGTATCTTGAAGCTGCAGAAGAAGATCGAGGCTGAGGGACTCTACCGGGACCGCACGCCCGCCTCCTCCCTCTGAGGCGGAGATCGTCCTCTCCTCCGCGGCCCCGCGGGGCCGCGGCCCGGCCGGGGAGAGGGCCGCCCAGCGAAAAGGAAGCATGAGCGTGACCGACCCAGCCCAGGAATCCGCCCAGGCGGCTCCTCCCGAGGAAGCGGACCCGGACGTCCAGGCCCTCCGCGCCCGCTTCGGCGCCGCGGTCCGGGCCGCGCGGGCCCACCGCGGGCAGATCGCCGTGGAGATCGCCCCCTCGGCCCTGCTCGATGCGGCGCGCTTCCTGCGCGACCAGCGCGGCTTCCGCCTGCTGAGCTACGTGGCGGGGGTGGACTGCCTGGAACTGCCCGCCCCCCACCGCTTCAAGGCGGTCTACTCGCTCCTCGACCTGGGGCGGGCCAAGCGGCTCAGGCTCGAAGTGCCCTGCGAGGACGACCTCGAGCCCCGGCTGCCGAGCGTGGCCTCCGTCTGGCCCGCCGCCGCCTGCCACGAATCGGAGGCGTTCGATCTGGTCGGCATCGTCTTCGAGGGGCACCCCGGCCTGGAGCGCATCCTCACCCCCGAGGGGTTCGAGGGCCATCCCCACCGCAAGGACTTCGACGTCTCCGCCGAGGCGGTGGAGTTCACCTTCCGGCCCACCCCCCAAGGGAAGCCCGGGGCGAGGGCGTAGGAGCCCGGCATGGCGCAGGACGTCCAAAGGTCGCCGCTCGACTCGGACCTCCTCGGGCCGCTCCGCGCCGAGACCCTCACCCTCAACATGGGGCCCCAGCACCCGAGCACCCACGGGGTGCTGCGCCTTGTGCTGGAGCTGGACGGCGAGACCGTCACCTCCTGCAAGCCCGTCATCGGCTACCTCCACACCGGCATCGAGAAGAACATGGAGGTGAAGACCTACAACAAGGCCCTCACCATGACGGACCGCATGGACTACCTCGCCCCCATGTCGAACAACCTGGGCTACGTCCTCGCGGTGGAGCGGCTCCTCGGCCTGGAGGTGCCCCGGCGCTGCCGCTGGCTCCGGGTGCTGCTCGCCGAGCTCACCCGCATCCAGAGCCACCTCGTCTGGCTGGGCACCCACGGCCTCGACCTGGGGGCGATGACGGTCTTCCTCTACTGCTTCCGCGAGCGCGAGGTCATCCTCAAGGTCTTCGAGAAGGTCGCGGGGGTGCGGATGATGACGAGCTACTTCCGCGTGGGAGGGGTGGCGCGTGCGCCCTACCCCGAGTTCTTCGGCGACTGCCGCCGCTTCCTCGAGAGCTTCCCCGACCGGGTGGACGAGTACGAGGAGCTCCTGACCGACAACCCCATCTACCGCCGCCGGGCCGAGGGCGTGTGCCCCATCGCGCCCGAGGCCGCGATCGCCTGGGGCGTCACCGGCCCCTCGCTCCGGGCCTGCGGGGTGGACTACGACATCCGCAAGCGGGAGCCCTACTCGAGCTACGAGGAGTTCCAGTTCGAAGTGCCCCTCGGCCGGCGCGGGGACGTGCTGGACCGCTACCGGGTGCGCATCGCCGAGATGCGCCAGTCCCAGCGCATCTGCATGCAGGCCTTGGACGGGATGCCCGAGGGGCCCCTCCTGGCGGACGACCCGAAGGTGGTGCCCCCGCCCAAGGAGCAGCTCGCCCACGACATGGAGGCCCTGATCCACCACTTCAAGATCTTCACCGAGGGCTACCACGTCCCGGCCGGGGAGGTGTACCAGGTCATCGAGTCCCCGCGCGGGGAGCTGGGCTACTACATCGTCAGCGACGGCAGCCCGAAGCCCTACAAGGTGAAGGTGCGGGCGCCGAGCTTCGCGAACCTGTTCACCCTGCCGGAGATGGTCAGGGGGTCTCTCGTGGGCGACCTGGTGGCCGCCACCGGGAGTATCGACATCGTCCTCGGCGAGATCGACCGTTGAGGCCGCGGCGCGTGAAAGGAACGAGATGGCCCTAGGGTCGCGGTTCCCGCACTCCCCGAGGGAGGAGCGCTTCGAGTTCACGCCCGGGAACCGGGCCGAGCTCGAGCGGATCATGGCCAAGTACCCGGTCAAGCGATCGGCCCTGATCCCCGCCCTCCAGCACGCCCAGAAGCAGGCGGGCGCCGTCACCAGCGCGGTGATGCAGCACGTCGCCTCGATCTTCGAGGTCTCCCCGATGGAGGTCTGGGGGGTGGTGAGCTTCTACACCATGCTCAAGACCCGCCCCGTGGGGAAGCACCACTTCCAGGTGTGCGACAATCTCTCCTGCGCCCTGCTGGGCGCGGCGGCCCTCCTCCGCCGGCTGGAGCAGCGGCTCGGCTGCCGGGCGGGCCAGACCCGGGCGGACGGGAAGTTCTCCATCGAGCGGGTGGAGTGCCTGGGGGCGTGCGGGGGGGCGCCCTGCCTCCAGATCAACGAGGACTACTTCGAGTGCGTGACCCCCGAGATGGTGGAGCGGATCGTGGCCGCCCTGGAGAGGGGAGAGCCCCTCGCTCCCGCCGGGGCGGACGAGGCCGCGCCCCCGCGCGAGGGCGCCGGGGCCGTTCAGGAGAAGGCCGCCGGCTAGCCCGGCGGCGGAGACCGAGGACATGGCGATTCGCTTCGAGAAGATCGTGACGGGCCGCTTCGGGAACCCCGAGGCCGCGACCCTCGCCGGCTACGAGGCCACGGGGGGCTACCAGGCCATCCGCCAGATCTTCGGCAAGACCGAGCCCAAGGACATCATCGAGCGGCTCAAGGCCTCGGGCCTGCGGGGCCGGGGCGGGGCGGGCTTCCCCTGCGGCCTCAAGTGGAGCTTCGTGCCCCAGGACCTGAGCCCCCGCTACCTCGCCGTGAACGGCGACGAGGGCGAGCCCGGCACCTTCAAGGACCGCGAGCTGATGATCCGCGATCCCCACCAGCTCATCGAGGGCATCCTCATCGCCTGCTACGCCGTGGGCATTCAGAAGGCCTACATCTACATCCGGGGCGAGTTCGACGCCCCCTGGCGCGCGGTCGAGCGGGCGCTCGGGGAAGCCTACGCCAGGGGCTACCTGGGCCCGGACATCCTGGGCAGCGGCTTCGGCTGCGACATCTACACCCACCGGGGGGCCGGGGCTTACATCTGCGGGGAGGAGACGGGGCTCCTCGAGTCCCTCGAGGGCAAGCGGGGCCACCCGCGCCTCAAGCCCCCCTTCCCGGCCGTGGTGGGGCTCTACGGCAAGCCCACCGTCATCAACAACGTCGAGACCCTCTCGAACCTCCCCCACATCATCACCAATGGGGCGGAGTGGTTCGCCGGGATCGGCCTCGACGAGAAGAACACCGGCACCCGCATGTACTGCGTCTCGGGCCACGCCGCCCGGCCCGGCCTCTACGAGCTGCCCCTCGGCCTCACCTGCGAGGAGATCCTCTACGGGCACGCCGGGGGCATCCGGGGCGGCAAGGCCCTGAAGGGGGTCATCCCGGGCGGGGCGAGCGCCCCCGTGCTCACCGCCCAGGAGGTGCTCGAGGGCAAGGTGAAGATGGACTTCGACTCCCTCGCCAGGGCCGGCAGCATGGGCGGGAGCGGAGGGGTCATCGTCATGGACGAGACCACCTGCATGGTGCAGGCGGCGGGGCGGCTGGCCCGCTTCTTCGAGCACGAGTCCTGCGGCCAGTGCTCGGTCTGCCGCGAGGGCACGGGCTGGGTTTCGGAGATCATCCGCCGCATCGAGGCGGGACGTGGGCGCGCCGACGACCTCGCCACCCTGGCCTCGATCGACCCCAACATGCGGGGCAACACCATCTGCGTCCTCTCGGACGCCTGCGCCATGATGTTCGGCGCCTTTTTGAAGAAGTTTCACCCCGAGTTCGAGGCGCACGTCGGAGGAGGGGGCTGCCCGCTCGGCAGCCCCTACCCGGCCTGAGGCGGGAGCCAGTGATGGCGGACCAGGAGATCACCTTCACCCTGAACGGAGAGACGGTCGCCGCCCGCAGGGGCGAGCTCGTCCTCGAGGCGGCGCTCCGGCGGGGGCTCCACATCCCCCACTTCTGCTACCACCGCTACCTGTCCGTGGTGGGCCAGTGCCGCGCCTGCCTGGTGGACATCCTCGACGCCGGGAACGGGAAGCCCATCCCCAAGCTCCAGCCCTCCTGCGCCACCCCGGCCGTCCAGGGGATGGTGGTGAGCACGGTGAGCCCCCGGGTGAAGGAGGCCCAGGAGGGGGTGTTCGAGTTCCTCCTCAAGAACCACCCCCTCGACTGCCCGGTCTGCGACCAGGGGGGCGAGTGCCCCCTCCAGGACCAGACCATGGCCTACGCCAAGGCCGTGAGCCGCACCCACGAGCTGCGGCGCATCTACCCGCGCAAGGAGATCAGCCCCTTCATCAAGCCCGAGATGAACCGCTGCGTGCACTGCACCCGGTGCATCCGCTTCAGCCACGAGATCGACGGGGGCGGCGAGTTCGGCTGGGCCCACCGCGGGGACCGCACCGAGGTGGGCATCTTCGAGGACCTGCCCCTCACCAGCATCGTCTCGGGCAACGTCATCGACATCTGCCCGGTGGGGGCGCTGACCGACAACAAGTACCGCTTCACCGCCCGGGTCTGGGAGATGGCCCACGCCGAGGGCCCCTGCACCCTGTGCGGCGTCGGGTGCCGCCAGCGGGTCTGGAGCATGGCGGGGGAGATCAAGCGCGTGACCGCGGGCGAGAACCCCCGGGTGAACGACAGCTGGATTTGCGACGTGGGCCGCTACGGCTGGAGCGGGGCCCACGCGCGGGAGCGCATCGCCCGGCCCCTCATCCGGCGCGAGGGCGGCGATCCCTTCGGCCGCCACGCTTTCGGCCCCGCGCTCGAGCCCGCCTCCTGGGACGAGGCCCTGCGCCACATCGCCCGGCGGCTCAGCGCCATCCTCCGCGAGAGCGGGGGCGGCGCCGTCGCGGGGCTCGGCGGGGCCTGGGCCACGAACGAATCCGCCTTCCAGTTCGGGGCCTTCTTCCGCGAGGTGCTCGGGAGCAACCACCTCGACTGCCGGCTCCACCCGCGCGACGCGGCCCAGACCGAGGCCCAGCTCGCCGCCCTCGGCGCCGTGGGCGGGGTGGGGAGCATCGAGGGCCTCGGCCGCGCCCGGGCGGTGCTGCTCGCCGGGAGCGACCCCTTCGAGGAGCACCCCATCCTGGCCCTCCAGGTGCGCAAGGCCGCCCGGGCGGGGGCCGCCGTGGTGAGCCTCCACCCCCGGCGGGTCGACCTGCGGCTCCCCCTCGGGGTCCGGCACCTGAACCCCCTCCCGGGCGAGGAGGCCCGCGCCCTGCGCGCCCTGGCAAAGGCCCTCGCCGGGGCGGGCGCCGCGATAGCGACGGACCGGTTCTTGCTGTCGACGCGCAG
>JBBTDR010000014.1:0-1242 GCA_038042665.1 Nitrospinota bacterium | reverse complement strand
GGGCAGTGGATCTGGCCCGCCTTGGCGAAGAGGAGCCGCAGGTAGTCGTAGATCTCCGAGGCCGTGCCCACGGTGGAGCGGGAGTGCTTGACGGGGTTGTACTGCTCGATGGCGATGGCGGGGCTGATCCCCTCGATGAAGTCCACGTCGGGCTTGTCCACCCGCTCGAGGAACTGCCGGGCGTAGGTGGAGAGGCTCTCCACGTAGCGGCGGTGGCCCTCGGCGTAGATGGTATCGAAGGCGAGAGAGGACTTGCCCGACCCGCTCGGGCCGGTCACGACGATGAACTGCTCACGCGGGAGGCGGAGGGAGACGTTCTTGAGGTTGTGCTCCCGGGCGCCCTCAATGATGATCTCGTCCATCGGAGGAGGCTCGGCTCGATTTTCCTATTCATCCCGCGAGAAAAAAGACGGCAACGCGCCAGTATGAAGGCGGCGGATCCCGGTGTCAACGCGCCGGCTGTGCTATAATTTCCCCGCCGTACTCACCGGAGGGAGGCGGGGGCGCTTAATGCGGAGACGGTGGGCCTGGGCGGCGGTGGTCCTCCTCACGGGGTGCACAACCTCCTCGACGGAGCTCCTGCCCGCCATCCAGCCGGATGGCGGCCCCTCCATCATCCTCCCGAAGCCCTACGAGCTGGTGTTCGCGGCGGCGGTGCGGGTGGCCAATCTGGCGGGCGAGACGCTCAGCGAAGCATCCTCGGAAAGGGGCCGGATCGTCCTCCACGGCCGCGGTCCCACCCGGGCGGTCTTCTTGCACCGCGTGCCCAACGGGCGCACCAAGGTGGAACTCTCCTCCGGCTTCATCTGGCTGGATCCCCTCGAGCCGATCTTCGCCGAGGGCGGATTTTTCCCCGCCCTGCGAGAACAGATCGTGATCTACGAGAAGAGAGAAGCCCTGGAGAAGGATCGCAGGCGGGAGATCGAGGAGATCGAGAAGGCCGCCGAAAAGGGATCCGCCCCTCCCTCCACGCGCCGTTAGCTCCCCCCAGCCGCCGCCCGCCCGCGGCGCCCGCCCGGGTCAATACCCCCGCACCCGGCCCCCGTCGGCCAGCAGGACCGTGCCCGTGATGTAGCTCGACTCGGGCGAGGCGAGGAAGGCCACCAGCCCGCCGAACTCCGCCGGGTCGCCGATGCGATTGAGGGGGATCCCCTCCGCCACCTCCTGGAGGAGCTTCTCGACCGGCACGCCCCCCCTTTCGGCCCTCGCCCGGCGCGTCTGCATCACCCGGTCGGTGAGGAT
>JBBTDR010000013.1:0-1023 GCA_038042665.1 Nitrospinota bacterium | reverse complement strand
CCAATATCGCGGCATTTGGGTCCTCCTTCTCGTGGCGGCGGCCCTTCTCCTGCCCGCCGAGGCCTCCCCCCAGGGGAACGGGGCGATCACCAAGGGCGCCTTCGTCGAGCGGTTCTTCGTGAACCCCTTCACCCGCTCCCCCCGGGCGCGCGATTACGCGCCCGCCGGCATCGCCTCCCTGCCTCCCGCCGGGCACTACGAGGCCGTCGTCAAGGGCCTGAGCGAGAAGGGGGTCGTCCTGCTGGTCGGGAGCAAGCCCGAGGAGCCCCTGACCCGGCTCGAGTACCTCACCCTGACCTACCTCCTCGCGGGAGGCCCCCCGGGCAAGAGCCTCGGCGAGCAGAAGGATTTCCTCAAGGAGAAGGGGGTCCTCGACCGCGGCGACATCGGCGTCATCAAGACCTTCCAGGGGGACATCACCGTCACCCGCACCGGCCAGGAGCAGGCCCAGAAGATCACCGGGGCCGAGCCCGTCCTCTTCCGCGACGTGGACGAGACGGCGGTCGGCGCCAAGATGGAGCTCCTCTTCGACGACGGGAGCGCCCTCGCCATCGGCGAGGACACCGCCATCACCATCGACGAGATGATCTTCGACCCCAAGAGCGGCCACCGCTCCATCCAGCTCCGCCTGACGGTGGGCACCATCAAGGTGGCCGCCGCCCCCAACACGCACCCCCGGTCCCGCTTCGACGTCATCACCCCCTCCCTCGTCGCCGGGGTGCGGGGCACCGTCTTCGGCGTGTCGGTTGACCAACAGGGCCGCTCAAGGGTGGTGGGCTTCGAGGGCAGCGTCGGCGTGCGGGGGCTGAGGCCCGGGGAGCGCCGGCCCCCCGGGGCCGCCGAGCGGCGCGCCGCCGAGCGCCGCGCCGTGACCACCCCGCCCGCTCCCGCCCCCTGGGACAGTCCCACACGGCAGAAATTGCCTGTTTCACCCTTGTGGGACTGTCCCACGGCCCGTTGCGGGCTGCCATCGTATCTTAGTCCACCCAACCATTCATTGCTGCCATGCCGCTTATGCTCATC
>JBBTDR010000012.1:0-1705 GCA_038042665.1 Nitrospinota bacterium | reverse complement strand
GGGCGGGTGGGACGGCGCGGCCTCCAGCCCCCGCGCCCGCGGGGGGGGGGTGGCGGGGAGGGGGAGGAGGCCGAGGTGACCTTCCGGGTCTATGCGGGGGACGCCCCCGTCCCGGGCGCCATGTCCATCGTGGGCACCCACGAGCGGCTGGGGAACCTGACGCCCAACAAGGTCATCATGGTGGACGACGGCACGGGCGGTGACCAGCGGGCCCGCGACAAGGTCTGGTCGTACACGGCGAAGTTCAAGCGGGGGGCGAAGCTCTTCTACACCTACGCCCACAGCGGGAGGCAGGGCCATTGGGAAGGGCTCGATGTCCCCGTCCTCCGCTCCCTTGTGGTGGAGCCTCCCGCGGGGGTCTCCCGGCTCTACGCGCCCATCGACACCTTCGGGAAGATGTACCTCTACGCCGACCCCTGGCACACCGACGCCCAGGGCAACCGCCTCATCGTTGGGGCCCTGCTCGATCAATTGAGAAGGGACGAGAAGGTGAAGAGCTATCTAGGGAAGGTGACCGGCGGGAGGCGCTGAGGCCCGTCCTTCGCCGGGCCCCGGTAGCTGGCTCCCCCCTAAAAATCCCCCGGGAAAAATGGAGAAAGCCCTGGCCCGCGGGCCAGGGCTTTCCCGGTGAGCTGGGTGGATTCGCCAGGGGGCGGTGCAGACCCGGATGAATCGCCCGAGCGCCGCACCCTAGACGGCAGTCACCTCGTCTCTACAAGGGTTTTTCATATGTAGGGTCACCTCCTTTCTGACGTGCCGTTCATCTTGGGAGATGCGCTCCTGGATGTCAATGAAAAAAGGGCCGGCGGGCGGAAATCCCCGCCTGGCTGGGCCAAATGGGCCTGGCCGTGCTATAAAGCGGGAGCCCCCGGAGCTCTCCGCGGGGGCTTCCCGGAGAGGTGCCCGAGCGGCTGAAGGGGTACGCCTGGAGAGCGTAAAGGTGCCAAAAGCGCCTCGAGGGTTCGAATCCCTCCCTCTCCGCCAAGATTTTCCTCTTTTCCTCCTTTGTCCCAACCTCATTCCACACGCTTCCGATTCTCCCCGCGTTTTACGGGCATTCCCGCGGCGGCGAATTTGTTTTGCATCCGGAGAGACCCAGCGGTCCGCCCGTCTCCGGTCTCTTTTGCCCAATCGTCTCCCTCGGCCAGTTTTCCAGTCGCCGTTGGAGGGTGATGGGTTCCAAGTCGGCGGACGGTGGGGAGATCACCGAAGAGGAAGGCTTGGGGATTGCATGGCACTTTCGCGGTCTGGTGAGGTGAATGCTAGGCGAATCCTAGCGCCTCGCGCTGCTCCCGCCACGAGAGGGGGAAGCGGGTGCTGCGCATGAGCCGGGCGGCGGTGAGATCCTTGGGGTGGCGGCCTTCGAGGATGGCCTTGGCGATGTCGGGGGCGAGGAAGGTCAGCCGGAGCAGCCGCGTGACGTAGCACCTTCCCGTCCCCCAGCGCCCGGTCATGCCCCCGACATCCAGCCCGCCCCCGGACCCGAGCTTCTGCTTCAGGGCGTGCGCCTTGACGATGAGCCGGACCAGGCTGCGGTCGGCCTTCCCCGTGTTTCGGGTTTCCCCCTCCACCAGCATCCTCATCTCCATCCCGGTCCGCTTGAGGCGGGCGGGGACGGTCAGGGTCAGGTGCGCGTCACGCGGCGCGTCATCATCCTCCGGGGACGGATCCTCGGGGTCACCCCGGAGGACGCCCGCCAGGCGGG
>JBBTDR010000011.1:0-2177 GCA_038042665.1 Nitrospinota bacterium | reverse complement strand
GCGAGCGGCAAGCTCGACACCGACTGTATCCCCTCGACCCGCCGCTGGACCCTCTTCTCCTGGTTCTTCCTGGGGGTCGGCATCCTCCTCGGCGGGGCCTGGGCCTACAAGGAGCTCGGCTGGGGCGGCTACTGGGCCTGGGATCCGGTGGAGAACGCGAGCCTCATGCCCTTTCTCACGGGCACGGCCTTCCTGCACTCGGTGATGATCCAGGAAAAGCGGGGGATGCTGAAGGTGTGGAACGTCTCCCTCATCATCCTGACCTACGCCCTGACCATCTTCGGCACCTTCCTCACCCGCAGCGGCATCATCTCGAGCGTCCACGCCTTCGCCAACAGCAGCTTCGGCTGGACGTTCCTGGCCTACCTGGCCATCGCCCTGATGGTGGCCTTCGGCCTCGTCATCTGGCGGCTCCCGCTCCTTCGGAGCGAGCACGAGATGGAGAGCTTCTTCTCGCGCGAGGCGAGCTTCCTCCTGAACAACGTGGTGCTCGTGGGGATGACCTTCGCCGTCTTCTGGGGGACCATCTTCCCCGTCGTCTCCGAGGCGGTGAAGGGCATCAAGGTGACGGTCGGGCCGCCCTTCTTCAACCAGGTGAACGTCCCCATCGCGATCCTCCTCATCTTCCTGGCCGGGGCCTCGCCCCTCCTGGCCTGGCGGATGACCTCCTCGAGGCAGCTCCAGAAGAGCTTCGTCTATCCCACGGCCGTGGCGGCGGGCGCGCTGGCGGCGCTCCTCCTCTTCGGGGTGACCCACCTCTACGCCGTGCTCGCCATCGCCCTGAGCATCTTCGTGGTGGCCGCCATCTGGATCGAGTACTACCGCGGCGTCTCCGTCCGGATGCGCCACCAGGGGGAGAGCCTCCTCGCGGCCGCCTGGGAGCTCACCATGCGCAACAAGCGCCGCTTCGGGGGCTACATCGTCCACCTGGGGATGGCCATCCTCTTCATCGGGGTGGCCGCCTCCTCGGCCTACCAGCAGGTGGGCGAGGTGAGGCTCCGGCCCGGCGAGAGTTTCGCCATGAACGGCCTCAGGCTCCGCTTCGAGGGCCTGCGGGAGGAGCGCACCCCGCAGTACAACTCCGCCTTCGCCCTCCTGGCCGTCTACCAGGGCGGGCAGAAGCTCGGCCAGCTCGAGCCCGAGAAGCGGATGTACTTCACCCCGCCCCAGCCCACCACCGAGGCGGGCATCCGGCGCGGCTTCACCTCGGACATCTACGCCGTCTTCGCCGAGGCCGACGAGGACGGGGCCACCTTCCGCTTCATGGTCAACCCCCTCCTCAACTGGGTGTGGGTGGGAGGGGTCATCTTCAGCCTGGGCAGCATCTTGTGCTTCCTCCCCGAGCGGTGGGGCAGGCGGCGGCGCGCCTTCGCCCCCGTGGCGGAGTAGGCCGTGGAGATCCTCTCCACCGGCGCCGTCGGCGCGGCCGTCGTCGCCTCCTTCCTCTACGCCATCTGGCCCCTCGTGCGCCCCCCGGCGGGGGACGGGGCCGCGCTCCCCTCGCCCGACGGGCGGGAGACGCGGGAGCAGGAGGTCGCGCGCCTCCTCGCCGAGCGCGACCAAGCCTACACGGCCATCACCGACCTCGAGTTCGACCGCCAGATGGGAAAACTCACGGACGAGGACTTTGAGCAGATGCTGGGCTCCGCCCGGGCGGGCGCCCTGGAGGTGCTCCGCAAGCTCGAGGCCCGGGGGGTGACGGAGGGGGCGGTCGCCGTCCACCTGAGCCCACGCGAGGTGGAGCGGGAGGCCGGGCGCCTGGCCGGGGCCGCGCCCGAGGCGCCCGAGGGGGAAGAAGAGGCGCAGGCCCACGGCGGCGCCGCGCCCTTGGACGAGCGGCTGGAGGAGGAGATCCTCGCCTACCGCAAGGTGAAGCCCTCCCGGGCGGCCCCCGCGCCCAAGCCCGCCTCCAAGCCAAGGGCCACCGCGGCCCAGGGAGCCGCCGTCGTCAGCTTCTGCCCCTCCTGCGGCGCGCGGGCGGGGGAGGGCCACAACTTCTGCGCCGCCTGCGGATTCAAGCTCCGATGACCTCGTTCCTTCGCGCCGGCGCCCCCGGGCGCCCGCTCGCCCTGATCCTCTCCTGCGCGATCGCGCTCGGGTCCGCTCCCGCCTTCGCCGCGCCCGCCGCCCCGCCCACGGGCGCCCCCCCGGCCCCCCTTGCCCAGCCCGCCCCTCCC
>JBBTDR010000010.1:0-8848 GCA_038042665.1 Nitrospinota bacterium | reverse complement strand
CGCAGTTGACTGCCCAGGTCGAGTCGGACCTGGCTCAAGTGCGGGCGGCGCTCGAGGTCAATGCCCTCTTCCTCGTGGGGCTCGCTCTCGCCCCCCTCTTGCAGTGGGGTTTTCGGAATTCGAGGTGGGGCATGATCCTGAGGACCGCCGGCGACAGCAGCGACGCGGCCCGGGCCCTCGGCTACAACGTCCACCGGGTACGCACCCTGGCCACCCTGGCGGGCGGTTTCCTCGCCGGGGTGGGGGGATCCTTCCTTTCCCTCTATTATCCCGGGACGTGGAACGAAGGGCTTTCGAGCGGCCAGGGATTGATGGCGGTGACGCTCGTGATCTTCGCCCGCTGGAACCCCATGCATTGCTTCTACGTGGCTCTCCTGTTCGGCGGGGCCACGGCGCTGGGGCCGGCGTTGCAGACGGTCGGGATCACCTCCAACTACTACCTCTACGGCGCCGCCCCGTATGCCTTGACCCTCGCCCTCCTCATCTATAGCTCCTCGACGAAGCACGCGCTTGCCGGTGCGCCGAGCGAGCTCTCTATCAGCCGATGAGCCAAGGCCCTCCTGCCGCGGTCGAGGCCGCCGGGCTCACCAAGCGTTTCGGCGCGCTCACCGCGCTGGATGAAGTGTCGGTCCGGTTCGCCCCGGGCAGCTTTCACGCCCTGCTCGGAGAAAACGGGGCGGGGAAGAGCACGCTCGCCAAGTGCATCATGGGCTATTACCGCGCGGATGGAGGCGAGCTTCTCATCGGCGGCCGGAAGCGCACCGTGACAAATCCCCGGCAGGCCCACCGCCTGGGCCTCGGCATGGTCTACCAGCACTTCACCCTTGTCCCGAACATGACGGTGATGGAGAACCTCGTCCTTGGCCGGGAACGCCTCCCCGCCGTCATCGATTGGCGGGCCGAGCGGGCGCGCCTGGAGGAGTTCCTGGCGGCGATGCCGTTCCGGCTCGGGCTGGACCGCAGGGTGGCGGGGCTGGCCGCCGGAGAGAAGCAGAAGCTCGAGATCTTGAAGCAGCTTCTCCTCGGGCACCGGTTCCTCATCCTGGACGAGCCGACGAGTGTTCTCACGCCCTCGGAGGCCGCCGAGATCCTGGGGCTCATGCGCCGGATGGCGGACGAAGGGAAACTCACGGTCGTACTGATCACCCATAAGCTCCGCGAGGTCGAGGAGTTCGCCCGGGAGGTCACGGTGCTGCGGGGCGGCCGGGTCGCCGGCCACGGCCCGGCGGGCGACCTCTCACACGGAGACTTGGTGCGGATGATGATCGGCCGCGAGCAAGTCGCCCCGCCCGCGGCTCGAGTGGGCGGGCCGCGCGGCGGCGCGGTCCTCGCGCTCCGGGATTTGACCGCCTCCAGCGACAGAGGAGTGACAGCGGTCCGGGACGTGAGCCTGGAGGTGGGGGCGGGCGAGATCGTCGGCGTCGCCGGGGTGTCCGGGAACGGCCAGACGGAGCTCGTCGAGGTGCTGGCGGGCCAGCGGCGGGCGGAGTCCGGAAGCGTCCGCGTGGCGGGCGAGCCCTACCGGCCGACGCGGGAGGAAATAGGCCGGAAGCGCGTCTTCCTGCTGCCCGAGGAGCCTCTCCGCAACGGGTGCGTCCGTTCGATGACGGTCGCGGAGAACCTCGCCATCCGGAACTTCGACGCGCCCGAGAACATCCGGTGGCGGTGGTTTCCCCGGCGGCAGGCCGTCCTCGCGCGGGCCCGGGACCTGATCGAACGCTACGGCATCAAGACGCAGGGCCCGAACGCCCGCATCGAAACGCTCTCGGGCGGCAACGTACAGCGCACGGTCCTCGCGCGCGAGCTCTCGGCGGAAGTCTCCGTCCTCATCGCGCAGAATCCCTGCACCGGCCTCGACCTTCAGGCGGTGGCCGAGATCCGCAACCGGATCGTCGGGGTGCGCAACGCCGGCGCCGCGGTGCTCCTGCTCAGCGAGGATCTCGACGAGATCCTGGAACTCTCGGATCGCATCGTGGTGATGTTCGAGGGCCGCTTCGTGTACGAGACGCCCCGCGAGACAGCCGATGTCCAGGTGATAGGCAGGCACATGGCGGGCCGGGGGTAGAGGCGATTCTCCGCCGGCAGGCGGCGTGCGAGCGAAGGAAAGGAGCCCCCGTGGCATCTACTGCGCATACGGTCATCCGGGGCGGCCGGGTGCTGGACCCGACGGCCCGGGAGGTGAGCGGGGCGGATGTGCTCATCCGGGACGACACCATCGTGGAGGTCGGCCGGCCCGGCCTGCTGGCGCCCGCCGGCGCGGCCGTGGTGGAGGCGAAGGAGCGCCTCCTCATCCCCGGTCTCGTGAACGCCCACACGCACGGCCACGGGAGCCTCGGCAAGGGGATGGGAGACAAATGGTCGCTCGAGCTGCTCCTGAACGCGAACCCCTGGGTGGGTGGCGGCTTCACGCTCGAGGACAAGTACATTTCCGCCCTCCTCAACGCCGCCGAGATGGTCCTCAAGGGCGGCACCGCGGCCTACGACGTGTACTTCGAGTTCCCCCGCCCGACCTTGGAGGGTCTTTCCGCTGTTGGCCGGGCCTATTCGGAGGTCGGGGTGCGCGTGGTCCTCGCGCCCATGATGGCGGACACGACGCTCTACGACGCGATCCCGGGCCTCCTCGCCGCCCTGCCCGAGCCGTACCGGGGCCACGCGGAGGGGCTCCGCGCCGCGCCTGCGGAGGAGCACCTCCGGGCCTGCCGGTCCCTCCTTCAGGGCTGGCCGTTCGAGCGCAGCCGGGTCCGCCCCGCCCTTGGGCCCACCATCCCCCTGCATTGCAGCGACGCGTTCATCGCCGGCTGCCGGGACTTGGCCCGCGACTTCGACGTCGGGGTCCACATGCATCTCGCCGAGTCGAAGGTGCAGGCCGTCTCGGGGCTGAAGCGCTACGGGAAGACCCTCGCCCGCTATCTCGACGACTGCGGCTTGCTCGGGCCCAATTTCACGGGCGCCCACTGCGTCTGGCTCGACGACGACGACCTGAAGCTGATGCGGGACCGGGGAGCCTCGGTCGCGCACAACCCCGGCAGCAACCTCCGCTTGGGTTCCGGCGTCGCGCCCGCCCGCCGGATGCTCGCGCGCGGCCTCGCCGTGGGCATCGGGACGGACGGATCGGCCTCATCGGACAACCAGAACATGTTCGAGGCCATGCGCATGGCCTCCTTCGTCTCCCGCATCGTCACGCCGGAGCCCGGGGAGTGGCTGGGCGCCTGGGAAGTGCTGGCCTTGGCCACGTGCGGAAGCGCGCGGGTGCTGGGGATGGAGGGCGCCATCGGCCGGATCGCGGCCGGCTACAAGGCGGACATCGCGTTCCTGGACCTGCGGAACGTGAACTTTGTCCCGTTGAACGACGTGGCCAATCAGATCGTCAACTGCGAGGACGGCAGCGCCGTCGACAGCGTCATGATCGGGGGCCGGATGGTGCTGGAGAACCGCCGCTTCGTCACCCTGGACTACGAGAAGCTCCGCCGGGACGCCCAGGCGGCCGCGGAGCGGCTGAGCCGGGGGAACCGGGAGACGCGGCAGCGGCTGGACGCCGCGGCGGCCTTTGTCTCCCGCCACTGCGTCGGGCTGGCGTGCGAGCCGTACCACGTGCACCGGCGCCTGGATGCGATCGAGGGACCGCCCGCCCGCTGATTCCCAGGGCGGTCCTATGTCATGCCCTGTCCTCCGCGAGCATTTGGTCCCGCCCAAAATGAATGTCTTGGCGCGGTGGAAGGCGGGGCCCGGCCGGCCCGGGATTCCAGAGCCTTCCGAGGGACTCCCTGCGGGCTTGACCCCCGCCCGGCAACCGGATCGGCGCCGGCTGGAAGGTGGAATCCAGGCCGGTACGGAATGGGCTGCCCCACGAGTGCAGCCTTGTGGGCGTGCGGGTGCCTTGAAATGATTGCGGAGCCCAGGGGCCAAGATCCAGCTTCCTGAAAAAAGACTCCCCCTACCTCTGAGGCAGAATGCCTCTGGGGCAGAATGTCTCGGCGACGAAAGGAGGAGTGGGGCGCTTTGGCCATTCTTGGGGGTACGTTGGCCGGGCGCAGCGGCCGGCCGCGCCCACTCTTTACGGGGCCACAAATGAATTCAGGATATTCATACGATCCCCCGGAGGGCGGGGGGCCGGGCTCGCCCGGCACCTCCCGGCACTGGATTTGCATTTTTCAAGCGAATCCCAATCCTAGGAGGATTGAGACCGCAATTTCATGGGCGGGAGGCGGTTTGCCGAGTGCTTTTTCCATCTTTCCCGCCATCGCCCCCGGGAGAAGAGGGGAAATCGGGCGCAACGCTTTTCCTGGCGATCCGTCTTGGCGGCTCACCCAGTGTTTTTCCGGTCCATCTCCCTCATCTAGAAGGCCTGAAAGGGAAATCCCATGGTAGACGCGTCGAGGACAAAACCCGCGCCCGGCCGCGGGAAGCCGGGCAAGGAAATGCGGAAGGAGGAAAACAAGGGGTTCCGGCTCATCGGCCACTGCGACTTCGGAGGAAGCCCGAGGGGGGATATCGCGCAGCTTCTGCCGAAGGACAATTTCCTCATCTGCGGCCACCCCGGCCGCTCGGACGCCGGCGTCAGCGTCGTGGATGTTTCGAATCCCCGCAAGCCTCGTGTGGTGAACCAGCTTCCCGCCGCGAAGAACACCCATTCCAACAAGGTCCAGATCGCGGGCGACATCCTGGTCGTCAACAACGAGCGTTTCCCCTTTTCGAAGCCGGCTGAACTCTTCAAGGCCGGGATCGACATGTACGACATCTCGAGGCTTCCGGAGCTGCGCCCCCTGGCCTATTTCAAGACCGGCGGGGAGGGCGTGCACCGGTTCTGGTTCGCCGACGGCCGCTACGCCTACCTCACGGCGGGGGACGACGGCTACATCGATCAAATCCTGAAAATCATCGACTTGAAGGACCCGGCTCATCCGAAAGAAGTCGGCCGCTGGGCTCTTCCTGGAATGAAGAAGGGCGAGAAGCGGGGCTGGCACCAGTACGAGCGGGGACACGCCGATAAGAACCCCGACGGCACCTACAAGCGGCCGCCGGACGCCCCCGCCGGCATGGAGGTGAAGAAGGCGTCTCTCCACCTGCCCATCGTGGCCGGGGACCGTGCCTACTGCGCCTGGTGGGATTCGGGTCTGGTCATCCTCGACGTATCGGATGTCTCGAACCCGAAGCTCGTCAGCCATACAGACCTCAAGGAGAGCATGCAGACCCACACGGCGCTCCCGCTGCGGGACCGCAACCTGTGCATCGTCTCGGACGAATACACTTCCTATGCGGGCATCGACTCGGAGAAGAAGATCCGGGTGTTCGACCTCAGCGACGAGCGGCACCCGAAGGTGATCTCGGAGCTGCCCCAGCCGCAGGGGGATTACGTGGAGCGGGGCGGGCGCTCGGGCCCCCACAACGCGCACGAGAACCGGCCGGGTTCGTTCATCTCCTCGGAGCGGGTATACTGGACCTTCTTCAACGCGGGACTGCGGGTGTACGACATTCGGGATGCCTACCACCCCAAGGAGATCGCCCACTACGTTCCCGCCACCCCGAAGCGCGAGCCCATCCATGTGGGTGGGAATGTGGAAGTGCTCCAGGTCCAGGTGGACGACGTCTATGTCGCCGAGAGCGGGCTCGTGTACTTGAGCGAGCGGATGGGGGACGGCGTTTACATCCTCGAGCCCGAGTTCTAGCTAAAGCGCCGCCGCCAAAGGGGGAACAGCGGAAGGGAATCGAAGGGCGCCCAGGGTGTGGGGGAGTGAGCCTTCCGATGAGGCCCCCATCGCATGGGTCCGAGGAACCCGAGGCGTTTTCCCGGGCCGGAGGGCGCGGGGGAAGCAAAGGCACGCAGGGGAAGTTCCGGGAATGGAGGTGCGCAATGGTCAAGGGGCTGGGGTTCGTCCTCATGGTCCTCTGCTTCGTGGTAGCCGGTGCCCCGCTGGCCGGGGCGTACAAGGGCCAGGTGATCGTCGCCTTGCCGGGCGAGCCGTTCACCATGGACCCGCACATCCGGACTGGGCACATCGACCAGATCTGCTGGCGCCACGTCTATGACCCGCTGGTCCACCTCGAGCCCGGGACGGGGAAGCTCGTCCCCTGGCTGGCAGAAAAATGGGAGCGGATCAGCCCCACGCAGGTGAAATTCTGGCTAAGGAAGGGAGCGAAGTTCACCGACGGCGTGCCCGTCACCTCGGAGGCGGTGAAATATTCCATCGGCCGCATCTTCGATCCGGCGAACAAAAGCGTCGTGCAAACCGCGTTTCAGACGTTCGATCGCATTGAGGTCATCGACGACCACACGTTCATCTGGCACCTGAAGAAGTCGGACAACGGCGTCTTCAGGACCTTGTTCTACCGGCCGATGATCATGTCCCCCGGGACGAAGGGCTGGAGCTCGGACAAGGTCGCGATGAACCCGGTGGGGTCGGGCCCCTACATCTTCAAGGCGTGGGAGAAAGGGCAGCAGATCGTCTTCGAGGCGAATCCGGACTGGTGGGGGAACCGTCGCTATCCGGACCGGCCCAAGACGGTCATCCTGCGCCGCATTGTGGAGAGCACGACGCGGGTCAAGTCCCTGCTGACGGGGGAAGTGGATGTGATCATGGGGGTGCTGCCTCAGTTCATCCCCCAGATCAAGAAGGACCCGGAGACGGAAGTCGCATCGATACCCTCTACCCGAATCATGATGCTGGGGTTCTTCTCCAGATATGGAGGTCCATTCGCAGACCTGGACGTCCGGAAGGCGGTCAACTACGCCATCGATTCCGATGCGATCGCAAAGGCTTTCCTGCCCGGGATGACGAAGCCCATCGGTCAGATTTACCATCCCTGGAGCTACACCGGCTACAACCCCGGCAAGGAGTGGTACCCCTACGACCTCGCCAAGGCCAAAGAGCACATGGCGAAATCCGGCTACCCGGACGGGTTCAAGGCGACCCTGCTGTCGGGCGCGGGGCAGGATCCGGCCGACAAGCAGACCTGCGAGGCGGCGGTCGGGATGCTCGAGAAGATCAAGATTCAGACGGAATGCCGCGCCCTGAGCTGGTCGCTGTACGTCAGGACGTTCCGGAACTACCAGAGCGGGAAGAGCAAGGACCCCGCGATGTACTATCAGGGGATGGGCGGCGCCCCCGGGAACCCTACCATCGCCATGACACAGACCGGATGCGAGGGCGGTTTTAGCGGCGCCTGCTTCCCGGACCTGGACGAGGCGTTCGCAAAGGCAGATAACACATTTGACCCCAAGGAGCAGCAGGCGGCGTTCGAGGGGCTCACCGACCTCATGAAGGCCAAGGCCACGCACAAGTTCTTCTTTCAGGTGGATGTAACCTATGGCTTCAGGAAAAAGGGCATCGAGTTTCGTCCGCGCCACGATGAGCTGTTCTTCAGTTGGGAGGTCGTGATGAAGTAGGTTCTCCGCCGGGAGTGGCGGCCAAGGACCGGGGGGGGAGGTTCGCCGGGCCTCAAGGGGACGACGGTTTGGATTGCTTGCGTCTTTGTGGAGGAATCCGCTGAGCGCAGGTTGGAAGGTCCGCCTGGGGGAGCCCTTACGGAGGTCATCCCATGCGCGCATATGTCATCCGCCGTCTCCTGCAGAGTTTTATCGTCTTTAACGTCGTCCTCCTGCTCGTCTTCTCCATGCTGCACCTCACGGGCGACCCGGCCTCCCTCCTCATGCCGGTGGACGCCACCATGGAGGACATCGGCCGGTTCCGGAAGGAGATGGGCTTCGACCGGCCTTTCCTCGTCCAGTATGTGCAATTTCTCTTCGGGCACGGCAGGAGCAAGGGGGTCATACGGGGTGACTTCGGCTTCTCCTACCGCCATCAGGTGCCCGCGATGGACCTCGTTCTCCGCCGCTTCCCGGCCACCCTCCACCTGGCCCTGGTCGCGGTGCTCATCTCGGCCCTCTTCGCGCTTGCCGCGGGGGTGCTCTCCGCCGTGTTCCGCAACACGTGGATCGACTATACGACCACCGTGTCGGCGATGTTTGGCCAGTCGATGCCGGACTTTTGGCTGGGTCTCATGCTCATCCTTCTCTTCGCGGCGAAGCTGCGGTGGCTGCCAACCTCGGGCTACAGAGGTCCCGAGTACGTCATCCTGCCCGCTCTGGCGGTAGGCCTTTACCAGACGGCCCGCCTCACCCGGCTGGTCCGCTCGGCGATGCTGGAGGTCCTGGGAAGCGACTACATCCGGACCGCCCGCTCCAAGGGATTGTCGGAGCTGATCGTGGTGAACCGCCACGCCCTCAAGAACGCATCGATCCCGGTGGTGACCATGCTCGGGCTGGAACTGGGAATCCTGCTCGGCGGGACTGTGGTGACCGAGGCGGTCTTCGCCTGGCCGGGCGTGGGATCGCTGGTGGTGGACGCGATCCGGACCAGCGACTACCCGGTGGTCCAGGCGGTGGTGTCGCTTCTGGCCTTCATTTTCGTCGGGGTGAACCTGGTGGTGGATCTCCTCTACGGGTGGCTCGACCCGCGTATTGTGTACAGCTGAGCGGGAGGAACACGGCGATGGCGGTGAAGAGGGCCGAGGCGATGGCGTCCCCCCGGGAGGATGCCGGGGAGGAGGAGCGGGGGCCTTCAGAGCTCCAGCTGGCCCTCCGGAACCTGATGCGCCGGCCGCCCGCGTTGCTCAGCTTCCTCTTCATTCTGGTTGTCATCCTCTGGGCGGTGCTCCCGGGACTCTTCTCCCCCTTGAATCCGGTCGTCCAGGATATCGGGCTTTCCCTGAAGCCTCCGGGTTTCGTGGACGGCCAGGGAAACGTCTATTACCTTGGCACCGACGAACAAGGGCGCGATGTATTGAGCCGCGTCATCTGGGGGGCGCGCGTCTCCCTCATCGTGGGGGTCTGCGCCGTCTTCGTGAGCGG
>JBBTDR010000009.1:0-4312 GCA_038042665.1 Nitrospinota bacterium | reverse complement strand
CCCGGCGCGGAGAGGTCCGGGGCTTTCTTTTCGGCAAACCGGCCAGGCCCCTCAACCGAAGGTCCAAGATAGCCGAATTGATCTTTGAAAATCAAGGGCTTTGAGGAGGGGAGCGGCTCCCCTCCCACCCTGTAGGAACAGGGGGAGAGCCGAAGAACACGATCTAGTACATCCCCTCCCCGTTCTTGCGGATATAGGCTTTCCGCTTGTGGGAGGCGGGAATCTGGCCGTCCAAGGCCCGCTTCAGCCAGTCGGCCACGAAGTGGAAGGTCCACACCCCCGCCAGCGCCTCCAGGTGGTTGATGGGGTGGAACTCGTCCTCGAATATCCATATCTCCTTGGGGCCCCCCAGCGCCTCGAAAACCGCCTCCGAGTCCTCCAGGGGGTTGAGGGGGTCGAACTCCCCCGTGGCCATGAGGACGGGGCACTTCACCCGCTCGGCGTACCCCTTGAGGGTGTAGCGCTCGCAAACCTGGTCGAAAGCCGCCTCGTCCTCCATGTTGGCCATGGCCATGAAAACCTGCTTGAAGCGGATGGGAGCCTCGTCGAAGATGGTGAGCCGATCCCAGTAATAGCAGGCGACCGCTCCACCGACGGCCGCGATGCGCGGATCCTCCGCCGCCGCGCGCAGGGACCAGAAGGTGCCGAAGCTGCGGCCGGTGATGGCGATCTTCCGGCCGTCCACCTCGGGCCGGGTGAGGAGGAAGTCCACCGCCTTCTTCCCAACCGCCGCGTGGTTCTCCGGGGTGACGTAGATGCCCCGCTCGAGGGCTTCGCCCTGGCCGGGTCCGTCGATGGTGAGCACGTGCATCCCGCGCTCGATGAACTCGTTGTCGAGCGGGTTCGGGTAGTTCTCCTTGGTGTTGTCCATCCCGGGGAAGAAGATCACCGCCGGGGCGCGGCGGCGGTCCGGAAGCAGGTGCAGGAGGGCGGGGATGGATTTGCCCTCGAAGGGGATCTCCACCCGCTCGATGGGATAGCCGGCCATCGCGAAGAGGCGCTCCGCGCATTCGCGCGACTTGGCCAGCAGCTCCCACCGGCGGGGGCAGAGGATGGGGATGGTGAAGTGCTGGGCCTCCCGGTAGTGCTCCGAGGCGGTGCGGTAGAGCCTGCGGGCGGTGTCGCGGTCCCCCCGGGCCTCCGCCGCCCGGGCGAGGCGCTCGGCGTTTTCGGCCCCGCGGGCGAGGTGCTTGGACACCATGCGGATGCTCTTCGCCTGGGGGGGGACCTGGCGGCCGTCCATCTCGTGGTGGACCGGCCGCCCCGTCGTCTTGAGGATGTAGTCGTAAATCCACTGCTGCCCGTCGCGCTGCCGCGTGACACGCTTCATGACGGCCTCCTGAGTGAAGGACCATTTCCGGATGGCGATCGATCGCCAGGATGGTTCAGCAGTCTCTCCCCGGCTTCCGCGGAGGGACGCGCAAGAGCTCCGCCGAGGGGAGGACGTCGTCGTCCGAAGCCCCCCCCGCGGCCAGGATGCTCCCGTCCCGGACGAGCGCCGCCGTGTGGAGCCTCCGCTTCGCCTTCATGTGGAACGGAAGCGCGGCGAAGCAGGAGCCTTGCGGGTCGAAGATCTCCCCATCGTCGAGGGTCTTGCCCTCTCCTCCGCCCCACCCTCCGAGCAGGACCACCCGGCCGTCCGGAAGCAGGGTGGCCGTATGCTGCTGGCGGGCCGTGCGCAGGGGAGCTTGGATGGGAAGGAAGGCGTCCTTCCCGGGGTCGTAGATCTCGGCCGTGGCCAGGGTGCGCTCCGGGCCCAGCCCGCCGGCGATGAGCACCCGGCCGTCCATGAGAGGGGTGGCGGTGTGGCGGCTGCGGGAGACGGAGGTGAAGCCCCGCACCAGGCGAGTGCGCCGCTCGGTGGGGAGGTAGATCTCGGCCAGCCGCGCGCCTTGGCCCTGTCCCCCGCCCAGGATGAGAACCTGCCCGCCGGGGAGAGGGGTGGCGGTGTGCTGCTGCCGGGGCACGAGGAGGGGCCGGGCGGCCGGGGCGAATTTCCCCGACGGGGGGTCGAAGAGCTCCATGGCGCGCTGCTCGCCGCGGCCATCGTTGCCTCCGGCGAGGAGCACCGCGCCGTCCTCGAGGAGGGTGCTGGTGTGGTCGTAGCGGCCCTGGAGCATCAGGAGAGGCTGGAGCCGTTTTTCGCCGGGGTGGAGGATCGCCGCTTCCCGGAGGGCGGTGAAGGGGCCCGCCCATCCTCCGGAGAGGAGGATGCGCCCATCCTTGAGCGCCGCGGCGCTGTGCCACCCGCGCGGGCGGAACCCTTGGATGGCGAGCGCCTCGAAGGCGCTCCGCAGGGGCTCGAAGAGCTCGAACGTGCCGAGGGGAGAGGTCTTCGTGAGGCCCGCCGCGATGAGCACGCGCCCGTCCGGGAGCGCCGTCGCCGTATGGCCGTGGCGGGGGGAGGTCATGTTGCCCGTGAATGCGCCGCCGCCGCCCGAACAGGCGGCGGCGGCGAGCGCGAGCAGCAGGAGAAGACCCCCGGGGGCTCCAAAGGGCTTCCGTGAACCAGGCGCTCCGTCAGCCGTCCATATCATCGAAGGCTTCGTTCCTTCCCGTCTCTGCGGGGGTGAGCGGCCGGGATGGCCGGGCAGGATAGCACGGGAAGGAAGAGGCGGGGGCTAGCTGGCCGGGTCTCCGGGCAGGCGCCCGGTGGACTGGGTGAGCTCCCTGAGCCTGCGGCCGAGGGGCTCGGTGAGCTCTCCGCCGCGGAGCCGCCAGGCCCAGTTGCCGTCGAGCACGCCTGGGTAATTCATCCGCGCCTCCGTCCCCAGGCCGAGCAAGTCCTGGACGGGGACGATCGCGAGATCGGCGGGAGAGGAGAAGGCTAGGCGGGTCATCGCCCAGTGGATCTCGCTTCCGTCGTGGTTCAGGTAGCGCAGGGCGCGCTCGCGCTCGTGCAGGGCCCCGTCCCGCCGGCTTTCGAACCAGCCCACCGTCGTGTCGTTGTCGTGGGTTCCCGTGTAGGCCACGCAGCGCGCCGGATAATTGTGGGGCAGGTGGGGATTGCCGTCCCCGCTGTCGAAGGCGAAGTGGAGGACGCGCATCCCCGGGAAGCCGAATTGCTCCCGGAGGGCGGTCACCTCCTCCGTCACGGCGCCCAGGTCCTCCGCGATAATTTCCACGGGGCCGAGGGCGGCGAGCGCCTTCTCGAAGAGGTACGCCCCCGGGCCCGGCTCCCAATGGCCCTCCCGCGCCGTCGGGGCGCCGGCCGGGACCTCCCAGTACCGGGTGAAGCCGATGAAATGGTCGAGCCGGGTCGCGTCGAAGCTCCGGCAGATCGACCGGAAACGGGCGATCCACCAATCGTATCCACGCTCGCGGAGGGCGCCCCAACGGTACAGCGGGTTTCCCCATAGCTGGCCCTCGCTGTTGAAGTAGTCCGGCGGGACGCCCGCTATCGCCTCGGGCTTGCCCGAGGGGTCCAGGCGGAAGATGTCCGGATGGGCCCAGACGTCGGCGCTCTCGTGGGCGACGTAGATGGGGATGTCCCCGATCAGCCCGACCCCCTTGCGGCGGCAGTGCGCGCGGAGGTCCGACCATTGCCGGGCGAACTGGTACTGCAGGAATGACAGGAAGCGGATCTCCTCCCGGAGGGATTCCCGCGCCCGCTCCAGGGCGGAGCGCTCCCGGGAGCGGAGCTCGGCGGGCCAGCCGGTCCAGGAATCTTTGCCCAGGCGTTGCCTCAATGCGGTGTAGAGAGCGAAGTCGCCGAGCCAGCCCGCGTTCTCTTCGGCGAAGGCGTGGAACATTTCTTGTTCCTCGGCCCGGCGCCGGGCCTCGAAGACGCGGAAGGCCTTCCGGAGAAGGGGCTCCTTGTGACGCCACGCCCGGGCGAAATCCGCCCGCCCTATGGAGGGAGCCGCGCCCGGGGCGGCGTCCTCCGGCGCCAGGAGGCCATCCCCGGCGAGGTGCTCCAGGCTGAGGAGGAGAGGGTTGCCCGCAAAGGCGGAGGGGGAGCCGTAGGGGGAGCCCCAGGGGTCGGCCGGGCCGATGGGGAGCATCTGCCACCACCGCTGCCGGGCTCGAGCGAGGAAGTCAATGAACCGCCGCGCAAAGGCGCCAAGGTCGCCCGAACCGTGAGGTCCCGGGAGGCTAGTCGGATGAAGGAGGAGGCCGCTGGCCCGCTCATTCAAGTCCAGAGGATCCGAGGGCGACGACGATTTCGATCGGGATGGACGGGACTTGGGCGACATGGCGAACGTCTTATCACGAGCGCTTGGCCGAGTAGAACGCCTCCCAGTCGGCCTGCACGCGGTGCTGCAGGTCGGCGCCTTCGACAACACCTGCTGCGCCATCTACCGCAGCCATG
>JBBTDR010000008.1:1561-12304 GCA_038042665.1 Nitrospinota bacterium | reverse complement strand
TCCCAGGAATACCTTGAAGGAGAAATCGGCCCATGGTGTCATTCCGAAGGAGCGCGGCGACTGAGGAATCTGCTTGTGCACCAGCAGATTCCTCGCTGGCGCTCGGAATGACAGCCTTTGGTTTCTGGTCTCCGCTTTTGAATGCTGTTCCTGAGACACGACACTAGCCGCCCGAGGCGATCTCGGCCGCCCGGCGCAGGGCGGCGCACGCCCGGTTCCGCTCCCGCACCAGGCGGGTGTAGAGCAGGCGCCCCTCGTGGGAGGCGGGCCCCGCCGCGAGGTGGCGGCCCAGGCGCGCGAGCCCCGGGAAGCGGGCCGCGGGCGAGGCCGGGTCCTGATCGAAGGGCCCCGCCTCGGTGTAGAGGACGGGGTTGAGGGTGTGGCTGATCTGGAGGAGGGTCCGGTTGGCCTCCTTCTTCGCGCCGATCTTCCGCATGAGCCCCTGGGCCGCCCCCTTGAACTCCCGGGCCGCCTCCTCGGCCGCCCTGAGGTCGAAGGCCCCCCGCGCCGTCTTCTTGAGGGCGGCGATCTCCGCCTCGGCCACCCCGGCCACCGTGCGCGGGTCGAGGGGGGCGATCTTCAGGGTGCAGAGCTCGTGCAGGGCCCCCGCGAAGAGGCGGCAGTGCTCGGCGAGGAGCTTCTTGTCCATCTTGTCGAGGGTGTCGGCGGGGTTGTGCCAGTACTCGGGGAAGCCGCTCTCGGGGTGGTCCTTCTGGAGGTCCGGGGCGCCCTCGGGCAGGACGGGCAGGAAGGAGAAGGAGGGGACGCCCACCCCCCAGAAGGACGGGTCCGCCATCCGCCGGGGGGGGGTGGGCGAGGTCCGCTGGCCGCCGAAGCGCTTCACCGCGTCCCGGACCCAGGCCGAGATGTCGGCCGTCGAGAAGGGGCGGTACTCGGTGGCGCCGCGGCAGCCGGGCTGGTCGATGTTCAGGTAGCCCACGCAGCGCCCGCGCAGCTCCTCGAACATGTGGTCGGCGTACCAGGTCGAGCCCGAGAAGCGCCCGTGCGAGTGGCCGTTGAACCAGATGACGCGCAGCCCGCGCCGCAGCTCCCGCCGCCGGCCGTGGATGACCCGGGCCAGCTCCATGAGGGTGGTGTCCCCCGCCGCGTTGTCGTTCGCCCCGATCTGCCAGGAGTCGAGGTGGCCGCCCAGGAGGACGAACTCGCCCGAGCCGCCCTTGGCGGGCGCGATGTCGGCCACGGGCATGCGGGTGCGCCGCCAGCGGGTGTCGGCCTGGGCCCGCACCCGGAGCTGGGTCTCGCGCCTGGCCTTGAGGCGATCGATCAGCCCCTGGCCCTGCTCCCGGGAGAGGGTGACGAGGGGGGTGTAGGGCAGGCGGCCCGCGGTCTCGGGGGTGGGGGAGCCCCAGATGGTCGAGATCGGGCCCTCGTGGGCGACCCCCATGTTCACGTACACCTGGGCGAGGGCCCCGGCCCGCTCGAAGGCGAAGAAGCGCGCGGGGCTCATCATCCGCTCGGCCACCACGACGCGGCCCGCCACGGGAATCCCGCCGGGGCCCTCGGCCTCGCCCACGTGGACGGCGTCGCCCGTCACCCCCGCCTCGCCCGTCGAGGCGCCGAAGACCGCGGTGATGCCCGGGATGCGCCGGCCGTCCTCGCCCAGGATGTCCAGGGAGGCGGGGCCGGGGATGCTGATGTAGGCGTCGAACTCATGGACCGTGACCGGGATGCCGAGGGCGCCGATCTGCTTCTCGATGTAGGCGACGGCCGCGTTCTCGCCCTCGGTGCCCGTGTAGCGCTCCCACTGGCAGATGGCTTCCAGGTGCTTCCAGAGAAGGCCGGGGTTCACTTCGGAGGCGATGGGGGGCATGTGCATCCTCATGCGCGGACCAGGGGGAATCGACGGGGGCGCCGGGACGATGCGGGCCCAGGATAAGGGAGGTGGGGGGGGCGTGTACAGCCGCGGGCTAGGGCCCCGCGAGGGAGAGCTGGCCCCAGGGGAGGCGGTCCATCGCCTCGGCGATGGCCTGTCCCATGGCCAGCCCAGCGGCCCCGGCCATGATGCGGTTGTCGTCGTAGGCCCCCCGGCCGGCGGACTCCCACCGGCCCGCCACCTTCCCCAGCCGGTCGGTCAGCTCGGCGGTCAGGGCGGCGCCCGCCAGCCAGCGGTTGCCCTCGAGCTGGGCCTCCAGCCGGGTGAGGGCGATGACGATCCGCCCCGAGGCCGTCGCGGCCTCGCGGGGCTCGAGGGGCTCGAGCCCGGCCGAGCGCATCCTCGGCGCGGCGGCGGCGAGGAGGATGGAGGCGAGGGGGGACTTCTCCCGGAGGACGAATTCCTCCGTCCGCGAGAGGTTGGGCTCCGGGAGGGCGTCCACCGCGGCCAGGACGAGGCGGGCCCGGAGGGGGCCGGGCCGGGCGGACGGGGCGGGGACGCGGATCTCCACCTGGTAGGTCTTGGTCTCGCGGAGGGCGCCGCAGCCGGCGGCGAGGGCCGCGGCCGTCAGGAGAGGCGCGAGCCGGCGGGGGAGGGCGCGGTTCCTCATGCCCGCATCAGACCCCGGGGAGGGGGGCGCGTCAACCGCCTCCGGCGGAGGTTCCGCTTTCATTTCCCCGGGGTTTTATGGGAACCTGGAGGGGTTCCCCCACCCACGGACAGGAGGATGAGCGATGGCGACAGCGCAGCTCGGTTTCATCGGACTCGGGCTGATGGGCAAGCCGATGGCGCGCCGGTTCCTGGGGGCGGGCCACCGGGTGGCGGTGGCGAACCGCAGCCGCCCCGCCGTGGACGCGCTGGCGGCCGAGGGGGCGGTCCCCTGCGGGAGTCCCGCCGAGGTGGCGAGGCAGGCGGAGGTGGTCGTGCTCTGCCTGCCCGACGCCATCCAGGTGGATCAGGTGGTGTTCGGCCCGGACGGGCTGGCGGAGTCCATGCGCCCGGGCAGCGTCCTGATCGACTGCACCAGCAACGACCCCGCCTGCGCCATTCGGGTGGCCGAGGCGCTGGCCAAGCGCGGCGTGGAGATGCTGGACGCCCCGGTCTCGGGCGCGCCCGAGGGGGCGGCCCAGGGCGCGCTCGCCATCATGGTGGGAGGGCCGCGCAAGACCTTCGGCCGCTGCAAGCCCCTGCTCGACCTGCTGGGGCGCAAGGTGGTGCTCGTGGGAGAGGCCCCCGGCTCGGGCTGCGTCGCCAAGCTGGCGAACCAGATCCTGGTGGGGATCACCTTCCTGGCGGTGAGCGAGGCCCTGGTGTTCGGGGCCAAGGCGGGCCTCGACCCGGCGGCGCTGGTGGACGTGCTGGGGGCGGGCCTCGCCCGCTGCGGGACGCTCGAGGTGAAGGCCCCGAAGATCCTCTCGGGGGACTTCACCCCCGGCGGGCGCGTCACCATGCACGTGAAGGACCTGCGCTACGCCCTCGATCAGGCGCGCGACCGCCAGGTGCCCCTCCCGGGCACCTCGCTCGTGGCCCAGATGTTCAACGCCCAGCTGGCCGCCGGCGAGGGCGCGCTCGACCACATCTCCATCGTCCGGGTGCTGGAGCGCATGGCGGGGGTAGAGGCCCGGGCGCACAAGCGGCCATGAGGGGGCGGTGGGGGCCTTCCGGTACCGTGCGGGGCCGCCGCGCGGATGAAAGACGGAGGAGGGAAGGGTGAAGCCCGAGCCGGTCCTGGCCAAGCTGAACGAGCTGCGCAAGAACGCCGAGGGAGAGGGCGGGGTGGAGGAGAAGGCCCTCTACCACGCCTTCTGCTACGTCTCCTACGAGGTGGGCCCCTTCGGGGAGTTCGTCGAGAAGGGGAGAGAGCCCCTCCAGAAGAAAGGAGCCGGGCCCGGAGACTTGGCCTGGGAGTACCTCGAGGCGCTGGAGGGGCTGCGCGAGGAGGTGGCGGAGGACGAGGAAGACATCGAGTTCATCGCGCTGGACAAGGCGGTGGGCTTCATCTCCCGCACCCTGGGGGACTTCCAGGCCTACTTGGATGAGGCCGGGCCGGGCGCCTGAGCGGCCTCCTCCAGCGGCCCAGGGGCGGACCCGGACATGCGCATGCTTCCTTCTCTCGCTCTGGCGCTCTCCCTCCTGGCGGCCGCCGCGCCCGCCGGCGGCGCCCCCGCCGGGGATGCCCCGGCCCCCATCCTCTACCGCTACCAGGTCGTCCCCGAGCGGAGCCGGGTGAGCTTCTCCTTCACCGGGCTGGTGCTTCCCCAGGACGCCTACTTCGGGATCGTCCGGGGGGAGATTCTCCTCGGCGGGGGGGATTCCCCCTTCCAGGGGGCCTCGGGCTGGATCCGGGTGGAGACGGCCTCGGTGAGGGCTGGGGATCCCCTCCAGGAGCGGATGCTCCGCGAGGCCGTGCTCGATGCGGGCAGCCACCCCTGGGCGGATCTGCGGGTCTCGGAGGGGAAGCCCTTGGAGCCGCCCGAGGAGCGGGGGAGGGAGAAGGACTGGGAGGTGGAGGCCCGGGGCACCCTCCAGCTCCACGGGGTTGGGCGGGCGGTCCCCCTCCGCTTCCGCGTGGCGGACACCGGGACGGACCTCTACCTCTCGGGCGAGGGGAGGCTTCTCCTCTCCGATTTCGGGATGTCCCGGCCCACCGTGCTGCTGGTGGTCCCCGGGAGCGGCGTGGTGAACGTGAAGGTGCGGCTGGTGGCCCGGCCCGTCCCCCCGCCCCCGGAGCCCTGAGCGGCGCGGCGAGCCTTGCCGCTCCGTGGAGCGCCTGAGCGGCGCGGCGAGCCTTGCCGCTCCGTGGAGCGATGGTGTAAGGTCGGCCCGATCCCCCCTGCACCCCAAGAAAGGATGCGAGCGTGAACTTCGAGGAGACCGACCTCCAGCGCAGCGTGCGCCAGATGGCCAAGGACTTCGTGGACCGCGAGGTGCGCCCGATCGCCATGGAGTACGAGCTGGCGGACAAGTACCCCGACCCCATCGCCGCGAAGATGCGCGCGCTCGGCTTCTTCGGCTTCACCATCCCCGAGGGGTTCGGCGGGGGCGGGATGGACGAGGTCTGCTACGCCATCTTGATGGAGGAGATCTCGGTCGGCTGGATGAGCGTCGCGGGCATCCTGGGCACCCACATGATGACGGCCTGGATGATCCTGACTTACGGCACCGGGGAGCAGCAGCAGACCTATCTCCCCAAGCTGGCCACCGGCGAGTGGCACTCCGGCATGGCCCTCACCGAGCCGGGCTCGGGCTCGGATGCCGCGGCCCTCAAGACCTCGGGCCGGAGGGAGACGGACTGCTGGGTGGTGAACGGCACCAAGATGTTCATCTCCAACGCCGAGCACGGCACCATGTTCAGCACCTTCGTGCGCACCGATCCCTCCCTCCCCAAGGCCAAGGGCATCTCCTGCCTCCTCATCCACAAGGGGACGCCCGGCTTCAAGGTGGGCCGCCACTTAAAGAAGCTGGGCTACCGGGGGCTGCGGACGAGCGAGCTGATCTTCCAGGACGCCCGCGTGCCGCTCGAGAACCTGCTCGGCCAGGAGAACGAGGGCTTCCCCATGATCATGAGCGCCCTGGAGGGGGGGCGCATCAACGTGGCGGCCCGCAGCGTGGGGCTCGCCCGGGCGGCCTTCGAGGACTCCGTGCGCTACGCCCAGCAGCGCGAGACCTTCGGCAAGCCCCTGGCCCAGCACCAGCTCATCGCCGCGAAACTCGCCGAGATGGCCACCCGCATCGAGGCCTCCAAGCTCCTCACCTACCAGGCGGCCGCCCTCAAGGCCGCCGGCAAGCGCTGCGACCTGGAGGCCGGGATGGCCAAGCTCTTCGCCTCCGAGACGGCCGAGTTCTGCGCGAGCGAGGCCATCCAGGTGCACGGCGGGATGGGCTACATCCAGGAGCTCCCGGTCGAGCGCTACTTCCGCGACTGCAAGCTCTTGACCGTCGGCGAGGGCTCGAACGAGATCCAGCGCCTCATCATCGCCCGCCGGCTGCTGGAGCGGTACCCGGCGTAGGAACGCCATCGCCGGGCGGCGCGAAAGAGTAGGGGCGTACGGCCGTACGCCCCTACAGGACGGTAGGTCCATCGTCGCAGGAGGGTTCCCCATGCCGGATTTCCAGATGGGCCGCTGGTACGAGGACTTCGTGGTGGGGGAGGTGATCAAGCACAGGCCTGGCCGCACCATCCTCGAGGCGGACAACACCTGGTTCACCCTCCTCACGAACAACAACCACCCCATCCACTTCGACCACCACTACGCCTCGAAGACCCCCTTCGGCAGGCCCCTCGTCAACTCGGCCTTCACCCTGGCCGTCGTGACGGGCCTGACGGTGCTGGACATGTCCTACCGCTCCATCGCCAACCTGGAGTGGGAGCACATCCGCATGCCCGCCCCCGTCTTCGCCGGGGACACCCTCTACGCCGAGAGCACGGTGGTGGAGAAGCGGGAGTCCAAGAGCAAGCCCGACCGCGGCATCGTCACCATCGACACCCGCGCCTACAACCAGCGGGGCGAGCTGGTGATGGAGTTCCGCCGGAAATCCCTCGCCGCCAAGAAGGGATCGGGGGCGATTCCCGACTACGAGAACATCCCCCTGGATGGGAAATGAAATAAAAAAGTAGGGACGGCCGGCTGGCCGCCCCTACAGGCTTGCCCCTTCTCGCTTTTCCTATCCGAGCGCTACGGGTCCTACCCGACCGCCAGCGGCGCGGTGGCCCGGGCGCGTTGCGGCGAAACCGTCCGGATGGAGCTTTTGGACGCCTCAGCGGTACGTGTCCTCCCGCCGCAGGCCACAAAACTGGAGCACGACCTCGTCCCCGTAAATGTCATAGCGAAACCGGAACCGGCCGAGCGAAAGACGCCACTGGCCCTCGCCGGGCGGAACCGCCTCAAGCTTCCGGATGTGATGCTGCCGGGTGTGGTTGTACGGGTCAGTCGCTAGGATCGCGCCCGCTCGCTCCTGAAGAGCCTCGAACTCCGGGTGGCCCCTGCGGAGGGCCCGGGCAAGACGCTCGAAGCGAGGGGTAGTCCGGAGGGAAAACGGCGGCGTCATGCGCTCCGGGGCCGCTTGGCCTTCCGGCGGGGCTCCTCACGGAGCTCCCGGAAAAACTCCTCGGCAGGCCGGCTCTTTCCGGCCAAGTACTCCTGATTGCTCTTCCGGATGTGCTCCTGGACCTTGGGATCGCGGAGTTCCAGGTAGTCCTCGAACTCGTCGACATCCATGAGTGCGGCGAGGGGGATGCCGTCCTTCTCTAGGATCACATACTCCTTGCGGAGATGAACACCCTTGACGACGGCGCCGAGGTGATTTCTCGCCTGGGTCAGGGGCAGGCGCCTCACCACACCCGGTCTCGATTTGGCGGTTTTGAAGGCCATGTCGAGAAGTCTCCAAATTGAAGAACAGTCTACATCGTTGAACACTCTGGTTTCGAGGGTAGCCCGCGGCCGCAAGGCTGTCAAGGATGAAGGCCGGCCGTGTCTCCTTAGCTCACCGCCAGCGGCGCGGCGGCGTCGATGTCGGAGACCACGTCGAGGACGACGGGGCCCCGCTTGTGGGAGAAGGCCTGGTCGAGGGCGCCCTTGATCTCGGAGGGCTTCTCGACGCGGATGCCCTTGGCCCCCATGCTCTCGGCCACCCGGGCCAGATTCACCTCGTTGAAGCCCCAGAGCTCGAAGGCCTTCTTCGTCTGCTGGCCCCCGTAGGCGCGGTCGAAGCCCCGCTTGGACTGGTTCCCGGAGCGGTTGTCGTTCACCAGGATGACGGCGTTGATGTTCCAGCGGACGGCCGTCTCGATCTCGCCGATGTGGTAGTAGAAGCCCGCGTCCCCGGTGAAGCAGAGGACGGGCCGCTCCGGCGCGCCGCACTTGGCCCCGAGCGAGGCCGGGAAGGCCCAGCCCAGGTGGCCGGCGCTGCGCATGTAGCCCTGGCCGCCCTTGAGGTCCCACATCCCGCCCATCCACATGCCGGAGTGGCCGGTGTCCACCACCACGATGGCGTCCGAGGGGAGGTGCTGGGAGAGCTCCTGGCAGATGCGCTCGGGGCGCATGGGAAGCTGCTCGGAGTTCAGGAGGGGGGAGAACTCGCCGTAGAACTCCTTCACGATGGCCTGGGCGCGCTCGACCCAACCCTTGCGCGAGGGGGCCGTGGAGGCGTCGGCGGCCTCGGCGAGCTTCTTCAGGGAGACCTTGGCGTCCCCGTGGACGGCGGCCTTCAAGGGGTAGTTGCGCCCGAGGGTCTCGGGGTCGATGTCGAGCTGGACGGCCGGGGTGCCGATGGGGGGTACGGCCCAGAAGTGGGTGGCCATCCCGCCCGCCGAGCTCCCGGCGAAGAAGACGAGGTCGGCCTCCTTCACCACCCGGTTGGCGCTCTTGCGGGAGTAGGTGCCCACCACCCCCACCGAGAGGGGGTGCTGGGCGGGGATGGATTCCTTGCCGTTCAGGGAGGTGGCGACGGGGATCTGGAGCTTCTCGGCGAACGCGACGAGCTCCTTGCCGGCCCCCGAGGCGCGCACCCCGCCCCCCGCCACGATGACGGGCTTCTTCGCCGCGCCGAGGAGCCTCGCCGCCTCGCGCACGCTGGCCGGGTCGGGCTCGGGCCGGAAGGGAGGGACGCGCCCGAACTGGGGCTCGACCCGGACCTCCAGGTCCGCCTCCTCGGCGTCGAGCTGGCCCTCGTTCCCCGCGAACTGCATGTGCACCGGGCCCGGCGAGCCGGTGGTGGCCGCGCGGAAGGCCTGGCAGAGCATGTCCGGGATGCGGGCGGCGCTGTCCACCGTGGCGTTGAACTTGGTCACGGGCGCGAAGGCGGGCACGTCGTCCACTTCTTGGTACACCCCCCGGAACTTGGTCGCGGCGGCGCGGCCCCCGGTGATGGCGATGACGGGGGAGCGGGCCAGCCAGGCGTCCCGGAGCCCGGCGGCCAGGTTGAGAGCCCCGATGACCTGGGCGCCGCAGACGCCGGGCCGGCCCGAGGCGCGGGCGTAGCCGTCGGCCATGTAGGCGGCCGCCTTCTCCCCGTGGGTGACGACGCGGTCGATCTGGGTGCGCTCCTCCAGCTCGACCATGGTGCGCCGCAGGATGGCGGGGACGTGGAAGAAGTGGGTGACGCCGTAACCCTTGAGCGCCTCGGCGAGGTACCGCCCGCCCGTCATCTTGGGCATGTCCGTTCCTCCGGATGTGAAAGGTGCCGCGCAAGATCGCGCAAGATGTGGAGTGAAGCCCGGGTGGCCGGGCGGGATTCTACCCGGAATGCCGCCGGGAAACACCCCCGGGCGGGGGACGGAAGAAGGGCGGCTCCGGGCCGGCCGGGAAGCGGGGCCGCCCGCCGGGCGGGCCCTGGCCCGGCGCGGGGAACCGGAAATGCCCCGGAATTGTTTATTTCTTGACACCGCGCGGGCCTTTAAAGTATAAGCAGTCATTCTCATTTGCCGATTTTCGCTGTCCCGGTTCGCGGGTCCCCTGTTTTCTCCTTTGCCCCTCCAGGGCGGGGAGGGGGGAAAATGTCGGAACGTCGGGAAGACCGGCGCGGCTTCCCGATGTTTGGGGAGATGCGCGCGCGCGTTCTTGAGCGCAAAGGAGGCGAAGATGGAGAAGGCGGACAAGAAAGAGAACAAGCCGGGCCAAGAGAAAGCCGCATCGCGCAGGAGCTTCTTGAGGAAAGCCGCGGTCGCCGTGACGGCCGCCGCCGCCTCGCCGCTGGCCTTCCCGATGGTCTCCCGGGCCCAGACGGTCACGCTGAAGATGCAGGGGGCCTGGGGGGCGAAGGACATCTTCAACGAGTTCGCCGTGGACTACGTGAAGCGCGTGAACGAGATGGCGGGCGGACGGCTGAAGATCGACTATCTGGTCGAGGGCGCGGTGGTGAAGGCCTTCCGCGTCCAGGACGCCGTGCACCGGGGCGTGCTCGACGCCGGCCACCAGGTGACGGTCTACTGGTACGGCAAGAGCAAGGCGGCCTCGCTCTTCGGCACGGGGCCCGTCTTCGGCCAGAACGCTCACCACATCCTTGCCTGGATCGCCTACGGCGGCGGCCAGAAGCTCTACGAGGAGCTCATCGAGAGCCTGAAGATCGACACCGTCGGCTTCTTCTGCATGCCGATGCCGACCCAGCCCCTGGGGTGGTTCCGGAAGGAGATCAAGGATTCCAAGGACATGGTGGGCCTCAAGTACCGAACGGTGGGCCTGGCGGCCGACCTGTTCCAGGCGATGGGGGTCAAGGTGACCCAGCTTCCGGGAGGCGAGATCGTTCCGGCGCTCGAGCGCGGCGTCATCGAGGCGTTCGAGTTCAACAACCCGACCTCCGACCGCTCCTTCGGCGCCCAGGACGTGAGCAAGATCTACATGATGGGCAGCTACCACCAGGCGGCGGAGTTCTTCGAGATCATCTTCAACAAGGCCAAGTACAACTCCCTCCCGAAGGAGCACCAGGCCATCCTCAAGTACGCGGCCGAGGCGGCCAACTCGGACAACTACTGGAAGGGGCTGGACCGCTACTCGGCCGACCTCGAGTGGCTGAGGGACAAGGCGGGCGTCAAGATCATCCGCACGCCCGTCTCGGTCATGCAGGAGCAGCTCAAGGCCTGGGACAAGATCATGCCGGACCTGGAGAAGGACCCCTTCTTCAAGAAGGTGACGGAGTCGCAGAAGGCCTTCTCGAAGCGCGTGGCCTACTACGAGCTCTTCAACTCGGCCGACTACAAGCTGGCCTTCGAGCACAACTTCGGGAAGCTCGGCTTCTGACGTCCGGGTCCTCGCTTGGCCGAAGCCGCTTGACGCGTTGCGGGGCGGCGCAAGACAGCATTGATGCGCGATAGAAGCTCCTCGAAAGAGAAGGGCTTAACAATGTAGTCGTCA
>JBBTDR010000008.1:0-1551 GCA_038042665.1 Nitrospinota bacterium | reverse complement strand
GCGCCCCCCCGCCCGCGTGAAGAGAGGATGCGGGTATGCAAAGGGTCCTTTTGTACATTGACGGCCTCAGCTTGCGGGTGGGCCACGCTTTTGCGTGGTGCATCATGGTGCTGACGGTTGCCGTCTGCTACGAGGTGATCGTCCGCAAGGTGTTCCGGGATCCGACCGCCTGGGCCTTCGATATCAGCTACATCATGTACGGGGCCTTGTTCATGATGGGCGGGGCGTACGCCCTCTCCCGGGAGAGTCATGTGCGCGCGGACTTCCTCTACCGCCTCTGGCGCCCGCGCGTCCAGGCGGGGCTCGAGTTCGTGCTGTACATCGTATTTTTCTTCCCCGGCGTCCTCGCCTTGGTTTATGCCGGGTTCGATTTTGCGAGGGAGTCCTGGAGCTATAGGCCTTACGGTCCGGGCGGTCCCGTAGGGGAGATCAGCATCAACAGCCCGATAGGGGTGCCGGTCTCCCCCCTCAAGACGGTGATTCCGGTCGCGGCCTTTTTCCTCCTGCTCCAAGGGATCGCCCAGATCATCCGCTGCGTCGTTTGCCTGAGGACGGGAGAATGGCCGCCGCGGCTGCACGATGTGGAGGAGACGGACGTCGCGATACGGGCCGCGCTCGAAGCCAGGAAGCGGCAGGAGGCCGAGGAAGCCAAGGGGGCCAGCGGATGAGCAATCCCGAAGTCGCCCTTGTTCAGTTGGGGATATTCATTTTCCTCATCATGTTGGGCTTCCCCATCTGCTTCACTCTGATGGCGCTGGGCGTGGCCTTCGGCTACTACGCCTACGCCACGCCCGACCAGATGCAGCACATCTTCAGCAACCGGATCTTCGACCTGCTGGTGAACCAGACCTACTCGGTGATGGTGAACGACGTCCTGGTAGCGATTCCGTTGTTTCTCTTCATGGGCTACATCGTCGAGCGCGCTAACATCATCGATAAGCTCTTCTACAGCATGAGCATCGCGGCGCGCAATGTGCCCGGTTCCTTGGCGGTGGCCTCCCTGGCGACGTGCGCCCTGTTCGCCACGGCCACCGGGATCGTCGGCGCCGTGGTGACGCTGATGGGTCTCCTTGCGTACCCAGCCATGCTGCGGGCGGGCTACGACCACAAGTTGTCCGCCGGCGTCATCTGCGCGGGCGGCTGCCTCGGCATCCTGATCCCTCCGAGCATCCTGCTGATCGTCTATGGCGCCATGAGCGGCATCTCCGTGGTCAGGCTTTACGCGGGTGCGATAATACCGGGATTCATGCTGGCGGGGTTCTACATGCTCTACGTGATGGGCAAGGTCATCCTGAATCCTTCACTCGCCCCGAAGCCCCCCAAAGAGGAGTCGGAGATTCCCACCCTTCAGCTCCTCTGGTTGCTCCTCACATCGTTCGTCCCGCTTTCGGTTCTCATCCTCGGGGTCCTGGGAGCCGTCCTGTTCGGTTTTGGGACGCCCTCCGAGGCGGCGGCGGTGGGGTCGGGTGGCGCTTTGCTGCTGGCCGCGAGCTACCGGGAGCTCACCTGGGAGCGCCTGAAGGAGTCGGTGTACCTCACCGTGCGCACCTC
>JBBTDR010000007.1:0-1924 GCA_038042665.1 Nitrospinota bacterium | reverse complement strand
ATCGTGAGCGCCCAGAAGGCGTAGGCGCCGAACTGCACCCGGGGGCTGTAGAGGACGAGGATCGTGTCCGGCCCGATCCCCGCCCGGCCGAGCCTCTCCGCCATCTCGGCGGGCGACGCGAACTCCCGGTCGGCCGGGTGCCAGAGGGCCTCCTTCCAGTACCAGCGGATGGCCCCCGGGATGTGCCCCTCCGCGTAGTCGGGGGTGTCTCTTTCCTGGGCCACCTCGATGACGCGCACCTTGGGGTCGTTCAGATGCTGGGCCAACCATTCGGCCGGGACGAGGGGGGAATCCGTCAAGAGGACGGCTCCTTGTGGCGAGAAGATTTTTTATGGGGTATTACCCGGTATTATCCGCAACTAACCGAAACTCTCCCGGACAGGCCCGTTCCCCCGCCGGGACCCCCCCTCGCCGCAATAGGGCCGGTCCCGCAACCATCCGGAGCGAACCGGAAATGAATGAAGTGAAAGCCGCCGCCCCTCCGCCGGTTACCGGGTCATTTTTTTCGGCTCGAATTCCGGTGAAAAGTGGGGACACCCTGCGGTCCCTCCATGATCTTCACCTGTAGGGGCGAACCTCGTGTTTGCCCCTGTCCATTGGGGAGGGCGATGACGGGCATCGCCCCTACGGACCCTCTCCCGATGCCAAGGCCGACCCCCCCATCCCCCCCTTGATTAAGGGGGGGCAAGGGGGGGTGAAGGCCCGCCCTGCGGCCAAGATACGTCCCCGGGCCCGAAACGCTCTTACATCAAATTCGCGCAGGTTCCGGCTCGGGGGGGGAATGCCCCCCTCACATCAAGATCCGGTCCGGCACCTGGCCGGGCCGCTCGCCCATGTAGGCGACGCCGCTGGCGTTGAGGCCCAGGTTGATCATGAGCTTCGCCAGCTCGATGGAGGCGCTGTAGCCCTCGAGGACGGGCACCTCCCAGCCGAGCTCCTTCAAGCCTTCCTTGATGAAGGGCTGGAGCCAGAAGACCCCGGAGCAGCCCAGGGTGATGACCTCGGCGCCGTCCTCCTTGAGGGCGAGGTGGGCCTGCTCGACCGCGCTCTTGACGGCCTGGGAGGGCCGCCCGGCCAGGGCGTTCGCGCGCTCGGCGGCGAGCTGGGGGCAGTCCTCGTTGCCGGGGCGGGGGAGGTGGTAGCCGATCGAGCGGATGGAGGCGCAGCGGCCCTGGAGCTGGTGGCCCCGGATGACGTCGCGGTAGTACACGTTGTGCACCCCCGCCACGTCGATCACGCTGAACTTTCCGCCCAGCATGAGGGCCAGGTGCATCTGGGAGAAGGCGTTGCCCGTGACGACCACGCCGTGGCTCCGCCCGATCTCGCGCGCCTCGTGGAAGCCGGGCTCGCCCCCGCCCAGGAGGACGATGGCGTTGTATTTCCCGGACTCGCACGCCTTCTTGACGTTGGGCACGCGCGCGTTCGCGGCGTAGAGGAACTCCTCCCGGCTCTCCACGGGCCAGTCCCCGTAGGCGGCCGGCTCCCCCGGGTGGAGGTCCCACTCCACGTCCGCCAGGTGCGGCAGGATGAGGCCGGCGTTCATCAGGCGCTTCTCCTTGGGGAGCTCGAGCGCCACGCCGGTGATGTCGAAGTTGTGCATGGACTCGCCCGGGAGCCGGAAGGGCGGGATGAGCAGGAAGCGGTATTTCGCGGCCACGGCGGTTTCCTCCAGGAGATTCGCAAACCAAAATCCGCAAGGCTTCACGTCGCGGGAGGGCAGGGGGGATATTCGGGGGCGGGGGTCGAGAGGTCAAGGGGGAGAGGGGCGGTTTCCGTAGGGGCGACCGGCTGGTAGCCCCTACAAATCCGCCGCCGTTCACGTCCGTAGGGGCGGGTTTGAAACCCGCCCCTGCCAAACCCTCTCGTCCGGTCTCCCTAGTGCGAGGTGACGAACCGCCCCCAGCCGGGCTCGCCCACCACCTTG
>JBBTDR010000006.1:0-5411 GCA_038042665.1 Nitrospinota bacterium | reverse complement strand
AGAAGAGCACCAAGCGGAAGCGCGGCCTCCGCCACGCCGGGGCCATCGACGGGGCCGACCTGAAGTAGGTCCGCAAGCTCCTCCCCTACGGTTAGGTGGGGGGGGACGCTTCCCGCATCCTCGGTGGTGTCCCGGTTCGCCCGCATTTTGGGGTCATTCTGAGACCCAAAGGGCCGAGGAATCCCGGTGCCGGTCTTACCTGATCCCAAAACCGGGGCGCCTCACGGAGCCTGCCCTGAGGGCAGGGGCGGTTCGCGAACCGCCCCTGCGGCATGACAGGGCGAATCCACTTCAAATTAGGACACCACCGCCCCCCCTGGGCTCTCCCCGGAGGGGGTTGCAGAAGGCCCCCGGGGCGGGTATATTCCCCCGTCCGCTGAGGGGCGGTCCGCCGAGGGTTTCAGGGCGCCGCGCCTGGTTTTGAGCTGGAAGCGCCCCTTTTTCGTGGAGTTTTTCGCCATGCCGCGTTCCACCGCCAAGCCCGCCTCGCGGGAGCGCCATCGCCGGGTCCTCAAGCAGGCCAAGGGCTACCGCGGCGCCCGCTCCAAGCGCCTAAAGTCCGCCCGCGAGACCGTCATGCGGGCGATGGACTTCGCCTACCGCCACCGCCGCACCCGCAAGCGCGAGTTCCGCCGCCTCTGGAACGTCCGCATCAACGCGGCCGTCCGCGTGGCGGGGATGAACTACAGCCGCTTCATGGGGGCGCTCAAGAGGGCGGGGGTGGAGATTAACCGCAAGCTCCTGGCCGACCTCGCGGTCACCGACCCCGCCGCGTTTACCCAGCTGGTGGAGCTCGCCCGGGCGCAGGCCTAGCGGAAGGATTCCGGCGACAACAGGCCCCGCCCGGCAGGGCGGGGCTCTTTTTTTGGCAGATATAGCGGTCCGCTCCGGATAGAGTGCTATGAATGAATACGAACTGAAACAACATATTCTAGGGGCCGCTAAGGCTCTACGTGATGCGATGGTCACAGATGCTGATCTGCGCGAAAAAAAAGTGGAAGAAGTGCGCTTACACTACCTGGGCCGCAAGGGTGGGGTAGTCACCGAGGTGATGAGAAATTTAAAAAACCTTTCCACCGAAGAAAAGCGCGCTGTTGGGCCTTTGGCGAATTGCTTGCGCGAATTCGTTGAGGCTGGGGCATCCGCGGCAAAGAAAGACAACATTGTTGGTCTCATTGACGCGTATAGATTAGTTAACAATCAAGTATTTGATGACGAGATCAAACGAATAGAAGAAGAGTTTGTTAAGAAGATCAAGTCAAACCAGTACGCCTCCGGCCCCCGCCTCGACCTCACCCTCCCCGGGCGGCGGGCCCCCGTCGGCCACAAGCATCCGCTGATCCAGACGATGGAGGACATCGTCGAGGTCCTCGCGCGCCTGGGCTACACCGTGGCCGAGGGCCCCGAGGCCGAGCTCGACCACTACAACTTCGAGGCCCTCAACATCCCGCGCGACCATCCCGCCCGGGACATGCAGGACACCTTCTACATCGGGCCACCCCAAGCGGCAGGCCGCTTGGAGACCCCAGAAAACGATGTGCTCCTGCGCACCCACACCTCGCCCGTCCAGATCCGGGTGATGGAGAGGCAGCGGCCCCCCGTCAAGGTCATCGCCCCGGGCAAGGTCTTCCGCTGCGACGCCGACGTGACCCACTCCCCCATGTTCCACCAGGTCGAGGGCCTCTACGTGGACCGGGGGGTGACCTTCGCCCACCTCAAGGGCACCCTCGAGACCTTCGTGCGCGAGCTCTTCGGCCCCGAGTTCAAGGTGAGGATCCGCCCCAGCTTCTTCCCCTTCACCGAGCCCAGCGCCGAGGTGGACATCGCGAGCCCCTTCCTGGCCGGGGGCCGGTGGCTGGAGGTCCTGGGGGCGGGGATGGTGGACCCGGCCGTCTTCGAGGCGGTGAACCAGGCGAGGGGGAACAATGACTACGACCCCGAGGCGTGGACGGGCTTCGCCTGGGGCCTGGGGGTGGAGCGGGTGGCCATGCTCCGCTACGGCATCGGCGACATCCGCCTCTTCTACGAGAACGACCTGCGCTTCCTCAGGCAGTTCTGAGGGGCGGGGGCGCGGCGCCCGGTTGGATTTCGGGGTTTCTCCCTCTCCCTCCGGGAGAGGGGTGCCTCGGCGAACGGATTTTTTCTTTCCCGCGCGAGGGCGCTGCGGGCCGCCAGGCGGGAGTTCACCTCTGGCGCGTCCCCTGCGGGGGCGGATGGAGTTAGCGAGCGATGCGCGTCAGCCTTGAATGGCTCTCGGACTACGTCGAGCTCGATCCCGCGGAGGAGGACCTCGTCCAGCGGATCGCGGAGGGCCTCCTCCTCGCGGGGCTGGAGGTCGAGGGGGTCGAGCGCCCGGGCGAGGCCCTCGCGGGCGTGGTGGTGGGGGAGGTGCTGGAGGCGGGCCCCCATCCCAACGCCGAGCGGCTGCGGCTCTGCCGGGTGAGGGACGGCCAGGGGGAGCGGCCCGTGGTCTGCGGCGCCCCCAACGTGGCCGCGGGCCAGCGGGTGGTGCTGGCGCTCCCCGGCTCCCGGCTCCCCGGCGGCCAGGCCGTCGAGGCGGCCGTCATCCGGGGCCAGCGCAGCGAGGGGATGCTCTGCTCGGCCCGTGATCTGGGCCTCGGCGAGGAGCACGGCGGGATCCTCGTGCTGGAGGGCGACCCCGCCCCCGGTTCCCCCGCCGCCGCGGCCCTGGGGTTCGACGACGTCATCCTCGACATCTCCATCACCCCCAACCGGGCGGATTGCCTCTGCGCCCTCGGGGTGGCCCGCGAGGTGGCCGCCCTCCTGGGCCGCCCGCTGCGCCTGCCCGAGGTGGAGGTGGAGGAGGATCCCTCCGCCCAGGCCTCCTCCCTCTGCGGGGTGGAGATCCTCGACCCGGACAAGTGCCCGCGCTACGTCGCCCGGGTCATCCGGGGGGCGGCGATCGGCCCCTCGCCCGAGTGGCTGCGGCGCCGCCTCCGCGCGGCGGGCATGCGCCCCATCAACAACGCCGTGGACGTGACGAACTACGTCATGCTCTCCCTCGGCCAGCCCCTCCACGCCTTCGACCTGGCGCGCCTGGCGGAGGCCCGCATCGTGGTGCGCCGCTGGCGCCCGGAGGACGGCCCCTTCCGGACCCTCGACGGCCAGGAGCGGCGGATGGACGGGGAAGACCTCATGATCTGCGACGCCCGCCGCCCGGTGGCCATCGGAGGCGTGATGGGGGGCCGGGAGTCCGAGGTGACGGAGGCGACCCGGGACATCCTCCTCGAGAGCGCCTACTTCGCCCCCTCCACCATCCGGCGCACCCGGCGCCGCCTGGGGCTCTCGACCGAGGCCTCCTACCGCTTCGAGCGGGGGGTGGACCCGGGCGGCACCGCCCGCGCGGCGGCCTGGGCGGCCGAGCTCATCCGCCGGACGGCCGGGGGCCGGGTGGCCCGGGGGGAGGTGGACTGCCACCCCAAGCCCATCGCCCCCGCCCGGGTGAGGCTCCGCCACGGGCGCGTGGCGGCCATCCTGGGGGTGGAGGTCCCGCCCGCCGAGAGCCGGCGCGCGCTCGAGGCCCTCGGGATGAAGGTGAGCGGGGGGGGCGGGAGCTGCGAGGTGGAGGTGCCCACCTTCCGCCCCGACGTCGAGCGCGAGATCGACCTCATCGAGGAGGGCGCCCGGCGCATGGGCTACGGCAGCATCCCCTCGGAGCTTCCCCCCGCCCGCCAGCCCGCCGGGCGGCCGGGCGGGCCGCGGCGGCTCGAGGGCGAGGTCCGGGAGGCCATGCTCTCGGCGGGCTACAGCGAGGCCATCAACTACAGCTTCGTCAGCTCGGAGGGCCTGAGGCGGCTCGGCATGGAGGAGGGGGAGGTGCCCCTGCGCAACCCCCTGAGCGCCGAGACGGACGTGCTGCGCACCACCCTCCTCGCGGGGCTCCTCGCCAACGCCGCCCTGAACCTGAACCGGGGGGTGGAGGAGGTGCGCCTGTTCGAGGTCGGCCGCACGTTCCACCGGAACCCCGGCCAGCCGCTTCCGAGGGAGGCCACCCGCCTCGCTGCCATCGAGACCGAGGGGGCCGCGCCCGCCCTCTGGCGGGAGGGGGCCGCGCCCGGGGGTGAGACCCCCCTCCCGCGGGCGGTCTTCGCCCTCAAGGGAGCGGTGGAGCGGCTGGGCGCCCTCCTCGGGTTGCCCGCCCCAGCCTTCGAGCCCTGGACGGGGGAGGGGGGGGGCCTCGAGCCCGGGGCGGCGGCCCGCATCCGGGTGAGCGGGGCCGAGGCGGGCGTCATCGGCGTCCTGCGGCGCGAGGTGGCCGAGGCCTGGGGGCTCCGCCAGGGGGCGGCGGCCTTTGAGCTGGATCTGGAGGTCCTCCTCGCCCAGGAGCGCCCGCCCAGGCGCTTCCGGCCCCTGCCGCGCTTCCCGGCCAACCTGCGCGACCTGGCGGTGGTGGTGCCGGAGGGGGTCTCGAACGCGGAGGTGGAGGCCCTCATCGGCGGGGCGGGCGGGGCGCTGCTCGAGTCGGCGGCCCTCTTCGACGTGTACCGGAGCCAGGAAATGGCCCGGGCGGGGGAGAAGAGCCTGGCCTACGCGCTCGTCTTCCGCCACCCGGAGCGCACCCTGACCGACGCCGAGGCCAACCAGGCCTTCGAGGCCATCGTGGCGCGGCTCGCCCAGGGGGTGGGGGCCAAGCTGCGCGCCTGAGAGCTTTTCTTGACTCCCCCCCCGCCCCCCCTCTAGAATGCCGCTGTCCCCTCAGGAACCGCTGTTCCGCCCGATGGGAACGCATCCGGATGGTGATCGATAAGCTGGACGCGCTGGAGTCGGCCCTCCAGAAGGTGCTGGAGGAGCTCAACACGTTGCGGCGGTCCCGGCAGGAGCTGGAGACCGAGCTCAACCGGGTGCAGGCCGCCAGCCGCGAGGCGGTCCGGGCCCGCGAGGAAGAGGCGGGGAGGCTGCGGGAGGAGAACGGCCGGCTGCTCCGGGAGCACGCCGAGGTGCGGGAGCGCGTGGAGCGGCTCCTGGCCTACCTGCCCGCCAGCTAGGCCGCGCTCCCGGGCCCCCAGGGGAGGGCGGAGGAATGGAGCCCAAGGTGATCTCGGTGGAGATATTCGGCCAGCAGCTCCATCTCAAGAGCGCGGCCGACCCGGCCTACACCGCCCAGCTGGCCGAGTACGTGGACAGCCAGATCCGCAAGGTCTCCCGCCAGAGCAACGACCCCATCAAGGTGGTCCTCCTGGCCTCGATGAACATCGCCAACGAGCTCCACGAGGAGCGGAAGAAGCAGGAGGAGGCCGACGATATGCTCTCCCGGCGGGCGGACTCCCTCCTCCAGCGGATCGAGCGGTCCTTCTAGCTGTCGTTTCCCAACGCGTGGTTCCGCGCGGCTGCCAGGGCTACTCCCCCTCCCCCTCCCCCTCCCCCTCCCCCGCCGCCGTGGGCCGGTGCTG
>JBBTDR010000005.1:0-2570 GCA_038042665.1 Nitrospinota bacterium | reverse complement strand
CAAGTGGCCGCCCGTCTACGTCTCCAAGAACGCGACCCTGGACAACTACCGGATGGTCTGGCCCATCCAGCAGACCGCCTCGGTGTTCGCCACCCCGGACCAGAAGGGCCACGGCGTGGCGCACGAGTCGGTCGCCGGCAACAAGCCCTGGCACGCCCTGAAGAACAGCCTGTTCATCGCCCTCTCCGCCACGGCCATCTCGGTCGCCTTCGGCACCCTGCTCGCCTACGGCGTCTCCCGCTACCGGATCCTCTCCGACGCCCGGATGTTCCAGCTTCTCGTCCTGCGGATGATCCCCCCCATCGTCGTCGCGGCGCCGATCACGCTCTACTACTCCTTCTTGAACCTGATGGACACGGCGTCCGGCCTCATCATCGTCTATTTCATCACGACCCTGCCCTACGCCGTGTGGATGACGAAGAGCTTCATCGACGAGGTGCCGCTGGAGATGGAGCAGGCGGCCGAGATCCTGGGAGCCAGCCGGTGGCGGACCATCTGGGAGATCGTCTTCCCGCTTATCCGCTCGGGAGTGGTGGCCACCTTCCTGTTCATCCTGATCCTGACCTGGAGCGAGTACCTGCTGTCGTTCATCCTCTCCAAGGTGGACGTGGTGACCCTCCCCGTCCAGCTCAGCAAGTACGAGGGATCGACCGAGGGCCGGGTCTACGGCCACCAGGCGGCGCTGGCCGTGGGGATCACCCTCCCCCTCATTATCATCGGGATTCTCATCCGCAGACACTTGGTCCGCGGGTTTACCTTCGGCATGGTCAAGAGGTAGATCAAGATGGCACGCATCGAGATAAAAGGGCTCCGCAAGGTCTTCGGCCGCGACATCGAGGCGGTCAGGAACCTCGACCTCACCATCGAGGAAGGCGAGTTCCTCGTCCTGGTGGGGCCCTCGGGCTGCGGGAAGACCACCACCCTGCGCATGATCGCCGGCTTCGAGGAGCCCACCGCCGGCGAGATCCGCATCGGCGGCGTCCTGGTCAACGACCTCGAGCCCGGCCAGCGGAACCTGGGCATGGTGTTCCAGAACCTCGCCCTCTTCCCCCACAAGACCGTGGCCGAGAACATCGAGTTCGGCCCCCGCATGAAGGGGGTCGCCCCGGAGGCGCGCAAGCGGCGCGTGCGCGAAGCCGCCGAGATGGTGAAGATCTCCCACCTCCTCGGCAAGCTGCCCGGCCAGTGCTCGGGCGGCGAGGCCCAGCGCGTGGCCCTCGCCCGCACCCTCGTGACCGAGCCCTCGGTCTTCCTCCTCGACGAGCCCCTCTCCAGCCTCGACGCCAAGCTGCGCCGCGAGATGCGCGCCGAGATCGACCGCCTGCACCAGCGCCTGAACAAGACCTTCGTCTACGTGACCCACGACCAGGAAGAGGCCATGACCCTGGCCGACCGCATCGTGGTCATGCGGGGGGGGCTCATCGAGCAAGTGGGCACGCCGCTCGATATCTACGGCGACCCGGTCAGCCACTTCGTCGCGGACTTCTTCGGGAGCCCCTCGATGAACCTCATCCCGGGCGAGGTCGCCCGCGAAGGGGGCCAAACCCGCTTCCGCTGCCAGGGGCTCACGGTGGAGCTGCCCCCCTCCCTCGCGGGCGCCCCGGCGGGCCGGGCCACCGTCGGCTTCCGCCCCGAGCACCTCGCGGTCACCGGCGACGGCGGCGTCTTCCGCGGGGAGGTCCGCCTCGTCGAGCCCCTCGGCAAGGACACCCTCCTCTACTTCGACCACGGGGGCGAGCGCCCCCTCATCGCGGTCGTGGAGGGGCTTCGGAACTTCCGCGAGGGGGACGTCCTCGGCGTCTCCGTGAACTCCGATCGCCTCTACCTCTTCGGCGCGGACGGCAAGCGCATCCGCTGAGAGGAAAGGCTTGGCTCCCTTCCTCTTCGCTCCCATCGAGCGCGAGCTGGCCGCCATCCAAGCGGACCGCGAAAGCGGCTCGGCCCAGCTCGCCGAGCGCGCCCTGGCGCTCCTGGGCCAGGCATGCGCCCTGGCGGGGGGCGAACCGCCCGAGGCGCTCCTGCCCGGCATCGCCTCGCTGGTCCGGCGGATCCGGACCCTTCGCCCGGCCATGGCCGCCCCCGGAAACTGGGCCCTCGCTTTCCTCCTCGACCTGCGCGGGAGGCTCCGGGCCTCTCCTCCCCCCTCTCCCCCGGAGGCCGGCCGGGCGGCCGCCGGCGCCCTGCGGGAGAGGCTGCGCGGCCACACCGTCCGGCTGGCCGAGGCGGCCAGGCCCATCCTCGGCGGGAAGCGCGCCCTTCTCACCCTCAGCCATTCCTCCACGGTGGAGGCGGCCCTCCTCCAGGCGGCGCCGCCGGACTGCCTCGTCATCGTGGCCGAATCCCGTCCCCTGCTGGAGGGCCGGCAACTCCTCCGCCGCCTGCGGGAGGGGGGGCGGCCCGTCCGCTGCATCACCGACGCCCAGATCGCCCTCGCCATGCGGGAGGCCGACCTCCTCCTCCTCGGCGCGGACGCCATCTGCAGCGACCTGGCCGCCGTGAACAAGGCGGGAAGCCACCTCGCCGCCCTGGCCGCCCGCTCCCGGGGGAAGCCCTGCGCCGTCCTGGCCGAC
>JBBTDR010000004.1:0-2955 GCA_038042665.1 Nitrospinota bacterium | reverse complement strand
CTCGGGGGGGCGGCGCTCCTGGGCGTGGTCGGGGCGGGGGCGAGCGCCTGGGCCCTTCGCCGGGACGCGGGCGCCCCCGCGGCTGGGGCCGAGCGGGGGCTCGCCGCCCTCGTGCGGGTCGCGCGGCGGGAGCGGGCGGTGCTCATCCCCTGCCTGTTCACCTTCTGCGAGCGCCTGACGGTGGGGCTCCTGGTCTCCTCCTTCGCCCTCTACCTGGCCCAGGTGCTGGGGCGGCCGCCCTCGGCCATCGGGCTGCTGATGAGCCTCGTGCTCTTCCCCTTCGCGCTGCTGTGCTATCCCTTCGGAAGGCTGTGCCGGGTGTGGCGCAAGAGCGTGATGGTGGCGGGGGGCTCCATCCTCTACGGCCTGGCGCTGGGGGCGCTGGCCTGGGTGCCCCCGGACTGGCTCCCGGCCTGGATGGTCCTCCTGGGGGTGGTGAGCGCGGTGAACTTCGCCCCGAGCCTGGCGATGGTGGCCGACCTCGCGGGCCCCGACGCGCGCTCGACCGCCATGGGGGCCTTCAACGCGGCGGGCTCCCTGGGCTTCCTCCTGGGGCCGCTCGTGGGAGGGGCGGTGGTGCAGTGGGCCTCGTCCGCCGGGATGAGCCCCCGCGCGGTCTACGGCCTCGCCTTCCTCGCGGGCGGAGGGCTCACCGTCCTGACCGCCCTGGCGGCTCTCCCGCCCCTGGTGCGGCTCGTCCGGGCGGGGAGAACCACATAGCCAGGCATGTCCGCACGAGGCTCATCCCTGGAGGTCATGGTTTTTCTCCCTCTCCCTCTGGCCCGCGGCGAGTCTGGCCGCGGTGGAGAGGGCCGGGGCGAGGGAGGCGGGCGGCCGCGCCGGAGGGGCGGTTCGCGAACCGCCCCTACAAATCACCCCATCCCCCTCTCCGGGGGGAGAGGGGAGCCGAGGTCCGCGGACAGCCTGGCAAGCACTCGCACCTAGAGGCCCTTCTCCATCAGCGCGCGGATTCTCTCCCGGTCCACGTCCCCGGTGGAGCGCCCCTGCTCGGCCCTCCCCTTGAACACGATGAGGGTGGACTGAAAGCGCACCTCGTGCCGGCGGAGGACCCCCTTCTGACCGTCGAAGTCCACCTGGAAAACGGCCATCCCCTTGAACTTTTCTTCCTTCAAAAGACCCTGAAGGAGCGGCAACTGCCGCTGGCAGGTGCTTCACCACGCGGCGTGGACCCAGACCAGGATGGGCCGGCCGGTCTCCTGGGCGGCCCGGAAGGCGGCCGCGTCGTAGGCCGGGAAGCCCGCGGCGCGGGCCGGGGCGGGCAGGAGAAGCGCGGCGAAGAGAAGCGCCAAGGCGGCGCTGCGGCTGGCGGCTGCGATCATGCGGAATCCCTCCCAAGGCCGGACGCACAAGCCCGCATGCCGGGCTCCCCCTCATGAACGGGGGAGCCGCGCGCCTTATTCCCCCCCTTTCCGCCGTGCTATAGTCGGCGGGAAGCGGTTCACCCATGCAGATTCCGGACGCCGTTGGGCGCTTTTCCCCGCCGGGAGGAGGAGAGGCGCGCATCCGCGGGCCAGGAGGAGGGCGCGATGGCCAAGGCAGGGAAGGCGGGCAAGCGGGTGGCGGTGATCGGGCTGGGGCGGATGGGAGGCCTGATGGCCAAGCATCTCGCCGCGGCGGGCTACCGCGTGAGCGGCTACGACCCCTCGCCCGCCGCGGCGGCGGCGGCCGGGCGGAACGGCGTCGCCACCGCGCGCTCGGCGGCCGAGGCCGCGCGGGGGGCCGAGGTGGTGTGCAGCTCGCTCCCCACGGTCGAGGCCGTCCGGGACACCTACCTCGGCAGGGCGGGCCTGCTCGCCGCCCTGGAGCGGGGGACGGTGGTGTTCGAGCACTCGACGAGCGAGGTGGGCCTCGCCCGCGAGATCGCGGCGGCGGCCCGGAAGCGGGGGGTCGCCTTCCTCGACGCGCCCGTGAGCGGGAGCGTGCCCCACCTGACGGCCAGGCAGGTCTCGGCCATCGTGGGGGGGGACAAGCGGGCCCTCGACCGGCACAGCGACGTGCTCCGGGTCTTCTCCAAGTCCATCACCTACATGGGCCCGGCCGGCAACGGGCTGATCATGAAGCTCGTCACCAACCACATCCTGGGCATCCACCACGCGGGGATGGCCGAGGGGCTGGCGCTCGGCGTGAAGGCGGGCCTCGAGCCCAAGAAGATGATGACCTTCCTCGCCCAGAGCGCCCTGACGGGGCTGTGGACCTACCGGGGCCCCGAGATGGCGGCGCGGGACTACTCCCGGGTGGTCTCCGAGGTGAACATCTCGAAGAAGGACATGGGGCTCAGCGTCGAGGAGGCGGCCGGCCGCTGCGTGCCCGTGCCCCTGGGGGTGGCGGCCCGCCAGCAGTACGTGGCGGCGGCGGCCCTGGGCCTCGCCCGGGCGGACTTCAACACCGTCTTCGAGGCCTACATCCACGCCATGGGCGGCAAGGTCAAGCAGAGGGGCGTCGCCAGGGCGAAGTAGCGGCGCGCCGGAGGGCATCCCGATGAAGAAGACCGTCGCGTTCCTGGGCCTCGGCACCATGGGCGGGGCCATGTCGAAGAACCTCCTCAAGGCGGGCTTCGCCGTGCGGGGCTACGACCCCTCGCCCGCCGCGGCGGAGGCGGCGCGGAAGAACGGGGTCGAGATCCTCGCCTCGGCCGCCGAGGCCGTGACGGGGGTGGAGGTCATCTGCAGCGTCGTCCCCGGGCCGGACGACGTGCGGGCGCTCTACCTGGGGGAGAAGGGCGTGCTCGCCGCCGCGGCCAAGGGGGCGGTGTGCTTCGACTTCTCGACCATCACCCCCGAGGCGAGCTGCCAGGTGGCCGAGGCGGCCGCGAAGATCGGGGTGATCTTCCTCGACACCCCGGTGAGCGGCACCGCCCCCAAGGCGATCAGCGCCGAGCTGACGCTCATGGCGGGCGGGGACAAGGCCGCCCTGGAGAAGCACAAGGACGTGCTG
>JBBTDR010000003.1:0-2979 GCA_038042665.1 Nitrospinota bacterium | reverse complement strand
CCCAGCGCCATGGCGAAGAAGGTGCTCGTGGTGCCCAGGGTCCCCGCCCGGGCGGCGCCGATGTGCTGGGTGGCGGCGAAGAGGAGGGTGCGCGCCGCGGTGATGCGCAGGATGCCCGCCAGGGCGATGCTCCACAGCGTCCAGGCGCGCTTGGGCCAGGGCTGGGCGAAGTCCCCGGCGGCGAGGGAGATGACGAGGAGGATCGGGAGGCCCGCCAGGGCGCTCGCCGCCGAGCCCACGATGGGGTCCACCCCGCGCACCCCGAAGCGCCCGAAGATGTCGCGCAGGGCGAGGAAGAACGCCGCGCAGATGGCGAAGAGCGCCGCCGGTTCGATCATCGCGCCTCCCGGGCCGCGCGGGACATCGCCCATCCGGATGAAGGGGAGGCGGGATTGTAGTCTTGTCCCGCGCGCCGCGCCAGCGCCGCCGCCCCCGCTCCCCGGGCCCGTGCTAGGATGGGGCATCCGGTCCCGTCTTGTTCCGTCTCGGGGGAGAGACACCCATGCCCGTGTTCCAGTTCTGGCCCTCGCATTGGGGGATGTCCTGGCAGTTCATCCGGCTCGTCTCCGAGGCCCACTACGGCGGCGGGGATTTTCACGAGCTCCACGGCGCCGCCCGCGACATCCCCGCCGGGGACACCGAGGCCTGGCACCGCGAGTTCTACCAGCTCGGGGAGCGGGTGGCCCAGCACGCCGAGGCGGAGCTGGCCAAGGGCCACCGCCTCACCGCCCGGGCGGCCCACCTGCGGGCCTGCAACTACTTCCGCACGGCGGAGTTCTTCCTCCTGGGCGACCCGCGCAAGGAGCGCACCTACAAGCGCAGCGCCGCCCAGTTCGAGAAGGCCGCCCCCCTCTTCGACCCGCCCGTCGAGCGGGTCGAGGTGCCCTACGAGGGCGTGGGCCTGCCGGGGTGGTTCTTCAAGGCGGGTGCGGGGAAGAAGCCCGCCTGCCTCCTCGTGGGCGGGGCCGACACCACCGCCGAGGAGCTCTGGGTGCTGGGCGGGCGCGAGGTGCTGGAGCGGGGGATGCACCTCCTCATCGTGGACGGCCCGGGCCAGGGGGCGGCGGTCAGGCTGCGGAACCTCTACATGCGCCCCGACTACGAAGTGCCCGTCATCGCCATGCTGGACTGGCTCTGCGCCCGGCCCGAGGTGGATTCTTCGCGCATCGGCCTCGTGGGGCGCAGCGCGGGGGGCTACTTCGGCCCCAAGACCGCCGCCGTGGACCGGCGCATCCGGGCCATGGTGCTCTGGGGGGCGTGCTACGACTGGCTCAACGACGTCTACGACTACTACCCCCCCATCCAGCGCCAGTTCCACTACATCCTGGGCGCCCAGGACGACGCCGACTGCCGCGCGAAGCTCAAGGCCTACACCCTCGAGGGCGTGCTCGCCAAGGTGCGCTGCCCCACCCTGGTGAGCCACGGGGTGGAGGACCGCATCGTCCGCCCCGAGTCCGCCCGCCGCACCTACCGGGAGCTGGGCTCCTCCGACAAGGAGCTCAAGATGTGGACCCCCGAGACCCTGGGCGAGAACCACTGCCAGAACGACAACACCCTCAACGCCGTCCGCTTCATGTACGACTGGCTGGCGGATAGGGTGTAGGGGGGGTTCATCGGGCGCGCGCTGGCCTTTCCGTGGGGGCGTTCCATTGAACGCCCCTTTATTCCGGCAGGCCCGCCTTGCGGAGGCCCTCCAGGTAGTGCTCCAGGAGCACCTTGTCCTTCATGGCCGCCTGCTGTTCACGGATTTTCCTCACGGTGGCTTCCGGCCACAGGCGGCGCAGCTCGGCGATGGAAGCCCGGGCCTCGGCCTGGCGGCCCAGGTGGGCGTAGGCGGCGGCCAGAAATGAGCGCATCGGCCAGAAGTCGGGAGCTCGGCCGATGCCCGCCTTCAGGGGCACAAGCGCCTTCTCATGCTGCCGCAGGTAGAAATAGGCCCGGCCCAAGTACAAGTCCCAAACAGGAAAGTAGAAGGGATCCAGACGCAGGGCTTTTTCCATGAGCGCGAGAGTTTCTCCGGGTTTCCCAGCGAAGGTCATCGCGTTCGCGAGGCGCGCGTAGTTTTCCGCGTCGTTGGAGTTCAATGAGATCGCTTTTTCGATCGCCGCGATCCCCTCCTCGTGCTGCCCCTTCCGGACGAGGGTGCCGCCCAGATTGGCGTAAGCGCTCGGGAGAGAGCCGTCCAGGGCGACGGCCTTCCGGGCGGATTCCATTGACCGATCAAGGGCCTCTTTGGGCTCCCACCGCGAGATGAAAGCCGCAAGATAGGTGGAGCCAAGCCCAACGTACGCCTGCGCGTAGCCAGGGTCGATCGCGATCGCCTTTTCGAACATCTGGCGGGCTTGGAGTATGGCTTCTTTACTTCGGGGCCGCATGAGTTCCTGGCCGCGCAGGTAGTAATCGTAGGCCCCCAGGTCCTTCGTGCCCTTGCGGAGGGTGCGCTCGAGGTCGGCCTTCGCCACTTGGGCCACGAGGGTCGAGACGATCCTCTCGGTCACCTCGTCCTGCAGGGCGAAGATGTCCGTGAGCGGCCGGTCATAGCGCTCGGCCCACTTGTGCGCCCCCGTCGCGGCGTCGATGAGCTGGGCCGTGACGCGGATCCTCTGCTCGGCTTTCCGGACGCTCCCTTCGAGAACGTAGCGCACCCCGAGCTCCCGCCCGACCTGGGGGACATCCACGGCCTTGCCCTTGTAGCGGAAGGCCGAGTTCCGGGCGATCACGAACAGGCCCGGGAACTTCGCCAGGGCGGTGGTGATGTCCTCCGTGATCCCGTCGCTGAAATATTCCTGCTCCGCGCTCCCGCTCATGTTCGCGAAGGGGAGGACGGCGATCGAGGGCTTCTCGGGAAGGGGGAGCGGTGCCTTGGTCCCCGGGGAGACTTCGACCGTCAGGGTCGAGGCCCGTTTTTGGATGGTCCAAAGAGCCCCTCCGCCGATCAGGAGGGCGGCCGCCGCGAACGCCACGGCCCGCAGCTTCCAC
>JBBTDR010000002.1:0-4029 GCA_038042665.1 Nitrospinota bacterium | reverse complement strand
GTTCTGCAAGTCCTTCAACGCCCAGACCCAGGGGCAGGAGGGCACCATCATCCCCGTCGAGATCACCATCTTCGGGGACCGCAGCTTCACCTTCATCATGAAGAGCCCCCCGGCCGCGATCCTGCTCAAGAAGGCGGCCAACCTGGCCAAGGGCTCCAACGAAGCCGGGCGCACCACGGTGGGCTCGGTGACCCGCAAGCAGGTCGAGGAGATCGCCGGCATCAAGAAGGCCGACCTCAACTGCGCCGACCTCGAGGCGGCCGTGAAGGTCATCGCGGGCACCGCCCGCAGCATGGGCATCGAGGTCAAGGACTAGCCGCGCCGACGCGCGCATTCAGTGGGAGGCGCCCCCGCCGGGTGCCGCAGGGACCACGGAGGATTCGCACATGTCCACACACGGAAAGCGGTTCCGGGAGGCCCTGAAGACGGTCGACCGGACCAGGCTCTACCCCCTCGATGAGGCGGTGGGCCTGGTGAAGAATCTGGCCAAGGCGAAGTTCGACGAGACCGTCGAGATCGCCGCCCGGCTGGGGGTGGACCCCCGCCACGCCGACCAGATGGTGCGCGGTAGCGTGCCCATGCCCCACGGGCTGGGCAAGGCCGAGCGCGTGGTGGCCTTCGCCAAGGGCGAGAAGGTGCGCGAGGCCAAGGAGGCGGGCGCCGACTTCGTGGGCGCCGAGGACCTGGTCGAGAAGATCCAGGGCGGCTGGCTCGACTTCGAGCGCGTGGTGGCCACCCCGGACGTCATGGGGCTGGTGGGGCGCCTGGGCCGGGTGCTCGGCCCCCGGGGCCTGATGCCCAACCCCAAGTCGGGCACGGTCTCCTTCGAGATCGGCAAGATCGTCAAGGAGATCAAGGCCGGCAAGGTGGAGTACCGCACCGAGAAGGCCGGCATCGTCCACGCCCCGGTGGGCAAGGCCAGCTTCGAGCCCAAGGCGCTGGCCGAGAACATCGCGGCCGTGGTGGACGCCCTCGTGCGGGCCAAGCCCGCCTCCAGCAAGGGCGTCTATTTCAAGGGATTGACCGTCTCGAGCACCATGGGGCCTGGCATCAAGGTGGACCACCAGGCCCTCATGGCGTCGCTGAAGTAGAGGAGCTCCTTCCATGTCGGTCCAGGCAGCGAAGAAAGGCAGACTGGCGGCGGGCCATCCGCCCCGCCCCGAGAAAGTGGAGGCGGTCGAGGCGCTCCGCACGCAGCTCGAGAAGTGCTCCTCCATGGTGCTTCTCGACTACCGGGGGCTGACCGTCGCCCAGATGACCGAGCTGCGGCGCCGTACCCGCGCGGCCGGGGTCGAGCTCGCCGTCGTCAAGAACGCCCTGCTCAACCGGGCGGTGGCGGGGCCCCCCTTCGAGGTGGTCCGGCCCCAGTTGAGCGGACCCATCTCCATCGCCATCACCACCGGGGATCCGGCCGGCCCGGCCAAGGTCCTCAAGAACTTCCTCAAGGACGCCCCCAAGGCTCAGCTCAGGGGCGGGGCGATGGCGGACGGGAAGTTCCTGGAAGTGGCTGAAATTCAAGCGATTGCAGATCTCCCCTCGCGCGAGGTGCTCCTGGCCCAGGTGCTGGGGACGCTCAGCAGCGTGGTGGCGGGCCTGCCGCGGGTGCTGAACGCGGTCCTTAAGAAGCCGCTCTACGCCCTGCAGGCGATTGCCAAAGAGAAGGAAAAGGTGTAAGAATGCTCGTTTGCCCCTACGTGGGGGTTTGACGAGATTTCGTTCTATGGGCGGTTTTCCGGAGCCGATGGGCAACCCCGAACGCTGAAGAAAGGGCAGGCAGAATGGTGGCGACCAAAGAGGATGTGATCTCCTTCATCGAGAACATGACGGTGCTCGAGCTCAGCAACTTCGTGAAAGAGCTCGAGGAGAAGTTCGGCGTCTCGGCGGCGGCTCCGGTCATGATAGCAGGGCCGGGCGCGGCGGCCGGCCCCGCCCCCGTGGCGGAGAAGACGGAGTTCTCGGTCGTCCTCAAGGCGTTCGGCGCCGAGAAGATCAAGGTCATCAAGGTGGTCCGCGAGCTCACCAGTCTGGGCCTCAAGGAGGCCAAGGATCTCGTCGAGGCCGCTCCCAAGCCCGTCAAGGAGGGCCTCTCCAAGGACGACGCCGCCGCCGCGGCGGCGAAGCTCAAGGAGGTCGGTGCCGAGGTGGAGGTCGCCTAGGGCTCACCCGCGGGTGCTGAATCCGTGCCGGCCGGCCGGAGCAGTATCTGGCCGCCGCGGCAACACTGGAATCGCCCTTAGGGAGGTGAGCCATGATGGCATCGACGAACGGATCGAATGGCCGCCGCATTCGCGAGGATTTCGCCAAAATCCCCGCGGTGATTGATATTCCCAACCTCATCGACATCCAGCTGGCCTCCTACGAGAGGTTCCTCCAGTGGGAGGTGCGGCCCTCCGAGCGCCGCCAGGACGAGGGGCTCGACGGGGTCTTCCGCAGCGTGTTCCCGATCACGGACTCCTCGGAGTCACTGGTCCTCGACTACCTCGGCTACGAGATCGGCATCTGGGAGAGCTCGGGGAACGAGCACACCGGCCTGGGCGGCCCGGGCGTGGTGGACGAGAACGGCGTCGAAGTCTTCTGCCGCCAGAAGCACGAGGCCGACGAGTGCCGCCAGCGGGGGATGACCTACGTCGCCCCCCTGCGCGTCATGCTGCGCCTGACCACCTACGAGAAGGACGAGATCAGCAAGGAGCGCCGGGTCAAGGAGGTGAAGGAGCAGAAGGTCTACCTGGGCGAAGTGCCCCTGATGACCGAGAACGGCACCTTCATCATCAACGGCACCGAGCGCGTCGTGGTGAGCCAGATGCACCGCTCGCCCGGCGCCTTCTTCAGCGCCGACAAGTCCAAGCCCTCGGCCAAGTCGGCCTACACGGCGCGCCTCATCCCCTACCGGGGCAGCTGGCTCGACTTTGAGTTCGACAGCAAGGACCTCCTCTACGTGCGCATCGACCGGCGGCGCAAGCTGCCCGTCACGGTCCTGCTGCGCGCCTTCGGGCTCACCAAGGACGACATCCTCAACTCCTTCTACCAGAGCGAGAACATCCTCTACGACGCCAGGCGCGGGCCCTTCTACAAGACCATCTCCGAGCTCATGGTGAACCAGCGCATCTTCGAGGACATCGTCATCCCCAAGACCGGCGAGATCGTCCTCAAGGCCGGGCGCAAGTTCACCCGGGCCGCCCTGCGCAAGATGCAGGCGGCGGGCATGGAGACCCTCGACCTCAAGGACGAGGAGGTCGTGGGCAGCATCATCGCCCAGCCCGTCGCCGACCCCGGGACGGGTGAGGTGCTCTTCGACACCAACACCGAGATCACCTCCGAGGTGCTGGGCGTCCTGCGCGAGAAGGGGGTCGCCCGCATCCCGACCCTCTTCGTCTCGGGCGTGGGCACCGACCGCACCATCCGCGACACCCTCACCACGGATAAGTGCGAGGCCCCCGAGGACGCCCTGGTCGAGATCTACAAGCGCCTCCGCCCGGGCGACCCGCCCACCCGCGAGACGGCGCGGAACCTCTTCGAGAACCTCTTCTTCAACCCGAAGCGGTACGACCTCTCCCGCATCGGGCGGCTGAAGCTGAACACCAAGCTGGGGCTGAACCTCCCCCTCGACCAGCGCACCCTGACGGTGGACGACGTCATCGCCGTCGTGCGCTACCTCATCGAGCTGCGCCACGGCCAGGGGACGGTGGACGACATCGACCACCTGGGCAACCGGCGGGTGCGCTCGGTGGGCGAGCTCCTCGAGAACCAGTTCCGGGTGGGCCTCGTCCGCATGGAGCGGGCCATCCGCGAGCGCCTCAGCATCCAGGACGTCGAGACCGTCTCGGTCCGCGACCTCATCAATTCGAAGATGATCACCGCGGCCATCAAGGAGTTCTTCGGGTCCAGCCAGCTCAGCCAGTTCATGGACCAGACGAACCCCCTCTCCGAGATCACCCACAAGCGGCGGCTCTCGGCCCTTGGGCCCGGCGGCCTCACCCGCGACCGGGCGGGCTTCGAGGTGCGCGACGTGCACCCGACCCACTACGGCCG
>JBBTDR010000001.1:0-7088 GCA_038042665.1 Nitrospinota bacterium | reverse complement strand
ACGGAGCCTGCGATGCGCCAGGGCCGGGCTCTGCTCCTCGTCCACGTAGAGCACACGGCGAGGCTCGGGAATCTTCCAGCCTAACCAGTCACGCCCTGTGGCGAGGTGGAGCGCGAGATGGTAGAGGAGAAAGCTCTTGTAGGCTCCCCATTCTCCGTAGAGCACGAGACGGTCCCCGTGGGGGATCAAGCCCTCAATGTCCCAGGAGACATCAGGGAGAGGCTCGGTGAGGATGCGGGTGAGCGAGAGGAGCGGGGAGGGAGCGTCAGGATTGAAGATCAGACCAAGGCCCTCCTCCCGCTTTCCCGTCTGGGTAGGTGCGTTTCACCCACTCGATGGCTTCTTCCATCGACTTCACCTGCCACAGCCAGTAGCCGGCGATCAGCTCCTTGGTCTCGGCGAACGGGCCGTCGATCACCGTCGTCTTTCCTCCCGCGAAGCGGACGCGCGCGCCTTGCTGCACCTCGGAATGGAGCCTCCGCGATGAGGCCCGCCGCCTATGCCCTCTACACCGCCGGGCTCTACCTCCTCTCCCCCGCCCTGGCCGCCTGGTACGCCTTGCGGGCGCGCAAGCGCCGGATGGGCTTCGAGGGAATGGGGGAGCGGTTGGGCCGCGCCCCCGAGCTTCCGCCGGCGGGCGGGGAGGGCCGCCTCTGGATCCACGCCGTCTCGATGGGGGAGATGGGGGTGGCGGCCACCCTCGCGGCCGCCCTCAGGGGGCGACGGCCCGGGCTGCGGATCGTCCTCTCCACCGTGACGGACACCGGGCGCGGGGCCGCCGGGCGCATTCCAGGGGCCGAGGCGGTGTTCTACCTCCCCTTCGACTTCCCCTTCGCCGTGCGGCGGGCGCTCGCCCGGGTGCGGCCCTCGGCCCTGGCGCTCATCGAGACCGAGCTCTGGCCCAACCTCATCCGCCTGGCTTCGGGCGCGGGGCTTCCCGTGGCGGTGGTGAACGGGCGCCTCTCCGATCGCTCTTTCCGGGGCCACGCGCGGCTCGCGGCTTTCTTGGGATCCCCGGCCGAGGAACTGAGCGGGGTGGCCGCGCGGGAGGAGGAGGACGCCCGGCGTTTCCGGGCCCTGGGGGCGAGGCGGGTGATCGCGGCGGGCAACCTCAAGTACGACGCGCCCTTGCCCGGGGAGGGGGGGGAGGGCGTCCGCGCACATGGCTTCGAGGGGGAGGGTCCCGTCATCGTGGCGGGGAGCACCCATTCGGGCGAGGAGGCCGCTGTGGGGCGCGCCGTCCAGCGCATGCGAGAGAGGCATCCGCGCCTGGGGCTGCTCCTCGCCCCGCGCCATCTCCGGAGAGTGGATGAGGCCGAGGCCGCATTGCGGGCGGAGGGGCTCGATCCCGTCCGCTGGAGCGCCTGGGCGAGGGGTGAGCCCGCGCCGGGGAGGGTGCTGATCCTCGACGTGATGGGCCGGCTGGCCGGGGCCTACGAGGGGGCGGCGCTCGCCTTCATCGGCGGGAGCCTCGTCCCGCACGGCGGGCAGAACCCCATCGAGGCCGCGCGGTGGGGGGTGCCGGTGGTGTTCGGGCCCCACATGGGCAATTTCGCCGAGGTGGCCGAGGCCCTGGCGAGGGAGGGCGGGGCGGTCCGGGTGGAGGGGCCTCACGCCCTGGAGACGGCCTTCGAGGGCTGGCTCTCGGACCCCGCCGCGCGGGCGCGGGCGGGGGCGGCCGCGCGGTCGGCCGTGGAGGCGAACCAGGGGGCGGCGGCTCGGACGGCGGATTTTCTCCTTCAAGTGATGGAGAAGCGCCCATGACGCGGGATCCCCTCGTCATGGCCCTGGAGGGGGAGGCGGGCGCCCCGCTCTGGGCCCGGGCGTTCGCGTGGTGGCTTGGCCCCGCGGGCGGGCTCTACCGGGCGGGGATGGCCCTCCGCCGGGGGCTTTACGAGCGGGGGGTCTTCGCGTCGAGGGGCGTGAGCGTCCCCGTTCTCTCGGTCGGGAACCTCACCCTGGGCGGCACGGGGAAGACCCCGGCGACGGCCTGGGTGATCGCCCGCCTGCTGGAGGCGGGGCGGCGTCCCGCCCTCGTGAGCCGGGGCTACCGGGGAGGCTCGGGCGGGGTGACGGTGGTGGGAGACGGGAAGGGGAGCGTGCTGCCCTCTCCTCCGGCGGGGGACGAGGCCGCCATGCTGGCGAGGCGCTTCCCCCAGGTGCCCGTGCTGACGGGCGCCCTCCGGGCGGACGCGGCGGAGCGGGCGGCCGGGGAGTTCGGGGTGGACGCGATCGTCCTCGACGACGGCTTCCAGCACCTCGCCCTGCGCCGGGACTGGGATTTGGTGCTGGTGCGGGGGACCCGGCCCTGGGGGAACGGGCGGGTGTTCCCGGCGGGGGCGCTGCGGGAGCCCCTCTCGGCCCTGCGGCGGGCGGGCGCGGTTCTCCTGACGGGAGCCATCGAAGCGGGGACGCGGGAGCGGGTGACCGCTCTCGCCCCCCAGGCCCCCCTCTTCACCGCGCGGATGGTTCCCGAGGGGCTGCTCGATGCGGAGGGGAGGGCGGCGGGGGGGCTGGAGTCCCTCCGGGGAGCGCGCGTGGTGGCCGTGAGCGGGATCGCCCGGCCCGAGGGCTTCGCGGCCACCCTCGCGGGGCTGGGGGCGGAGGTGGTGGAGCACTGCGCCTATCCCGATCACGCGGCCTATGGGCCGGTGGACGCGGGGCGCCTGAGGGAGAGCCTCCGCCGCGCGGGAGCGCAGTTCCTCCTCGCCACCGAGAAGGACGCCGTGAAGCTCGGGCCCTTGCTCCGGGGCGCCCCCCTGCGCGTGCTGCGGGTGGGGCTGGAGGTTCAGGAAGGCGAGAGGCTCGCCCGCCTCGTCCGCGAGGCGGCCTCCGCGGGGAAGGGGTGAGGTTTCCTCAGCTCCGCAGGTGGGAGAGCAGGTAGGCCCCCCCCGCCAGGAAAAGGACGTTCGGCCCCCAGGCGGCCACCAGGGGCGGGAGCCTCCCGGCGTGGCCCAGCGAGAGCCCCGCGTAGAAGACCACGAGGTAGCCCGCCCCGATCAGGACGGCGATGGCCACCCCCAGCGCCAGCCCGGAGCTGCGGCTCGAGCGCAGGGCGAAGGGCACCCCCACCAGGGCGAGGACGAAGCTCACGAAGGGGAGCGAGAGCTTGGCCCATAGGTCCACGGTGTAGCGGGTGGCGTCCACCCCGCTGCGCTGCAGGGTGAGGATGTAGCGGCGCAGCTCGCGCCAGCTCATGTCCGCGGGCTTCTTGCCCGTCCGCTTGAAGTCCTCCGGCTTGTCCAGGAGGGGGAAGTGGGCCGTCTGGAAAGGCTCCTGCGCCACCTCGCCGCTCCCGTCGAAGCGGAGCACCGCCCCGTCGCGGAAGAGCCACCAGCCCTCGGCGGGCACCCACTCCACGCGCTGGGCGTCCACCCGCTCGACCAGGCGGCCGTCCCGGTCCAGCCGGAAGAGGGTGACCTTCGTCATGACGTCCTCGGAGGGGCTGAAGTAGGCGATGTTCCAGAAGGTGTTGTCCTTGGAGCGGTACCAGAGTTTGTCCTTGTGGGTGAAGTTCTCGACCGCGATCTTCTTGATGTGGACCCGCCAGATGTAATAGCCGAACCGGTTCGCCTGGGGGACGACCCGCTCGTTCAGGAAGAACGCGAGGAGGCTGATGGCGAGGCTCGCGGCGAGGAGGGGCGCCGCCACCTGGTGGATGCTGGCCCCGCAGGCGCGCATGGCCACCACCTCGTTGTTCCGGGTCAGGAGGACGAGGCAGAGGATGGAGGCCAGGAGCACCACGATGGGGAGGGAGAGGAAGACCAGGTGCGGGACCTTGAGGGCGAAGTAGAGGAAACCGTCCACGAGGGCGGCCTTCTTCTCGATGAGGTCGTCGATGTGCTCGATGAAGTCGGCGATGAGGAAGACGATGATCGCCCCGGTCTGGCAGAGCCCGGCCAGGCGCAGGAACTGGAGCAGGACGTAGCGCCGCAGGATGCTCATGCCGCCCTCGCCCCGGCCCGGCGTGGGAGGGGGAGCTTCTCGATGGCGCCGCCGATGATGCCGAAGAGGTCCATCGCCCCCCGGCGGACCACCCGCCGCACCGCCCAGATCGCCAGCCCCAGGAGGAGGGCGTTGGGCCCCCAGGCGGCCGCCGCGGGCGGGAGGACGCCGCTCTCCCCCATCCCCTCGGAGAAGGTGGCCAGGAGGTAGTAAATCAAGAGCACCGCCAGGCTCAGGGCGAAGCCCCCGTGGCGGCCGCTCCGGCGGTTCTGCACCCCGAGGGGGGAGCCCAGCAGGGCGAGGATCAGGCAGGCCAGCGGAGTGGCGAACTTCTTGTGCAGCTCCACCAGCACGGCGTTGTGCTTCACCGTCCCGGGCCGGAGGGCGCCGAGCTGCTTCTGGAGCTCCCCGATGGGCTGCGCCCGCAGGTTGGTGCGGAAGGCGCGCGTCTCCTGGAGGGTCTGGGTGAGGTCCATGTTGAGGTCGTAGGCGGCGAAGCGCAGCACCTGGTAGGGGTTCTCGCCCGGGGGCGCGGGAGCGCCCGGCGGGGCCTCCGGGGCGGCGGGCCTGGGCTTTCCGGCCGTCTCGGCCGCGCCGAACTTGTGGATGGTCCCCTGGGCGAGGTGGAGGACGAGCCGTTGGCTCGCGGGGTCGCTCACCAGTTGGCCCTGCTCGGCGAAGATCACCTGGGTGCTCTCGGGGTCGCGGGAGTCGGAGATGAGGATGCCCCGCATCCTTCGCTCCGCCCCCTCGATGCTCCGCACGTAGAGCACGAGGCCGTCGAAGCCATCGTTGAACACCTGCGCGCGGATCTCGAAGGCGGCGGCGCGGGTCTTGAATATCTCGGAGGTGATCGCCTCGCCCGCCCGCTGGGTCCAGGGGAGGCCGTAGAGCATCAGGGCGGCGCTCGCCGCGGCGGCCATCAGGCCGAGGAGCCCGGCTGGCACCAGCTGGGAGTAGAGGCTCATCCCGGTGGCCGTCATGGCGACCGACTCGCTGTCGTTCGAGAGGCGGCTGAAGCCCAGGATGCAGGCGATGAGCACCGCCGCGGGGAGGGCGGCCAGGAGGAGGACGGGCATGAGGGTCAGGAGGAGCCGCCCCACCAGCCCCAGGGGGCCCCCCCGGCCCAGCACGAGGTCGGTCAGCTGAAACATCCGGTTCAGCAGGAGAACGAATGTGAGGAGAAAGAGGCAGAGCAGGAAATAGGTGAAGATTTCGCCGAAGATGTAGCGGTGCAGTCTCTTCAAGCCGATTTCCTCTCCACCCCCCCCGGCAGCTCCTCCCACCCTATATGAGGCGGGCCGGGGATGCAAAGCCTCCTCCCCGTAACCTTCTGATTGACGGCCCTCCGGCCCGTTGGTAGCTTGGGAGTCCGTGCGCGCCGGCCCGCCCCGGGAGAGGCCGATGGCTTCCGCCGAATGGGAGAAAAAGGGCCGTCATGCCGTCCTGGCCCCCAGCTGGATCGGCGATGCGGCCATGGCCGCCCCCTTCCTGGCTTCCCTGCGGGCGGCGTTTCCCGAGGCGCGGATCGAGGCGGTCGCGAGCCCCTGGACGGCGGGGCTCCTGGAGGCCTTCCCCTGGCTGGACGCCGTCCACCGGGCGGGAGGATCGGGCGGCCTGGGCCGGTGGAGGGGCGTCTTCGGGCTGCGCCAGCGGCTGGGAGGGGCGGAGGCGGTCTGGCTGCTCCCCAACAGCTTCCGGTCGGCTCTCCTGGCGCGCTGGATCGGCGGGCGGCGCGTGGTGGGCTACTCGACCGACAGGCGCGGCTGGCTCCTCACGGACGTCCTCGCGCCCCCGCCGGAATCCCCTCCTCCCCATCTGGTGGATTATTATCTGGGCATCCTGGAGGGCGCGGGCCTGCGGCCCTCCCTGCGGGAAGTCTCCCTCCCGGTGGGGGAGGAGGAGGCGGGCGCGGCCCGGCGCCTCCTGGCCGAGGCGGGCCTGGAGGGCGCCCGGCCCCTGGTGGGCGTCCACCCGGGCGCCTTCTTCGGGGAATCCAAGACCTGGCCGCCCGAGGGCTTCGGGGCGGTGGCCCGGCAGCTCGCCCGGGAGGCGGGGGCGCGGGTGGCCGTCCTGGGCGGGGCGGCCGAGGGCGGACTGGCCGGGCGGGTGTGCCGGGAGTCGGGAGGCGCCGCCGTCAGCCTCGCCGGGCGGGATCACCTCCGGATGCTCCCGGCCCTCTTGAAGGAGCTGGACGTCTTCGTGGCGGGCGACACGGGCCCGCTGCATGTGGCCGCGCTGGTCGGGACCCCGACGGTTTCCCTCTTCGGCCCCACTGACCCGCGGCGCACGGCCCCGCGCGGGGCGCGGCACCGGGTGATCCGCCAGGAGATCGAGTGCAGCCCCTGCTTCGAGCGCACCTGCCCGCTGGGGCACCACCGCTGCATGCGGGAGATCGGGGCGGAGCGCGTGGCGGCCGCGGTCCTCTCGGTCCTGGCGGAGAGCGCCGGGCGCCGGGCGCGAGGAGGGCCACAGTGAGCGGCAAGCCGGCCGTGTTCTTCGACCGGGACGGGACCCTGAACGTGGACGTGGGCTACCTGACCCACCTCGACCAGCTCAAGCTCCTCCCCCGCGCGGCGGCGGCGGTGCGCCGGGTGAACGAGGCGGGCTGGCTGGCCGTCCTGGCCACCAACCAGGCCGGGGTGGCGCGCAAGTATTTCCCCGAGTGGATGATCGGGAAGGTGCACGAGAGGCTCCAGGAGGAGCTGATGGCCCGGGGGGCGAGGCTCGACGCGGTCTATTATTGCCCCCACCTTCCCGACTCGGAGGCGCCGGAGTACAAGAAGGATTGCCCGATGCGGAAGCCCCATCCCGGGATGCTGCTCAAGGCGGCCGGGGAGCACGGGGTGGACCTCGCCCGCTCCTTCATGCTGGGGGACAAGTACTCCGACCTCCAGGCGGGCTGGGCGGCGGGGTGCCGCTCCATCCTCCTCCTGACCGGCTACGGCCGGGGGGAGCGCGAGCTGCGGGGGAAGACTTGGCCCCGTCCGCCCGACTGGGTGGCCGAGGACGCCTATCAGGCGGTGGAGATCATCCTCGAAAAGGCGGGGGGGGAGGGCGCATGAGCGGCGCCTTGAGCCGGTACGCCGGCAAGTTCTCCTCGGTCCGGGTGGCCGTGGTGGGAGACTACATCGCCGATGAGT